>DATIET010000142.1:0-10732 GCA_035455615.1 Thermodesulfobacteriota bacterium | reverse complement strand
CTCTCAGATGGACGTGCAGGTCGACGAGTCCGGGAGCGACGATCTTGCCCCGGGCGTCGATTACCTTTACTTCGGAATCCTTTTCGAGTTTTTTTATATCCTCCGGGTAGGACTTGATAGTCCCTTTTTCTATGAGAATATTTCCGACCTTATCGAAATTCCTGGAAGGGTCAATTATCCTGCCCCCCTTGATTAAAATGTTCATGAGCTGCTCCTCGCGGAGGCGACGAGATAAAACATCGCCATCCTCACGGCTATACCGTTTGACACCTGCTCGAGAATGACCGAGCCGGGTGCGTCCGCTATATCGGAAGTCAGCTCGACGCCCCTGTTGATCGGTCCGGGATGCATCACGGTCACGTCCTCGGCGGCGTTTCTTAACTTTTCCCTGTTGAGCCCGTAAAACCTGGAATACTCCCTGAGCGAGGGAAAGAACTCGGAGTCCTGCCTTTCCTTCTGTATCCGGAGCATGATCACGACGTCAGCGCCGTCTACGGCCTTATCCAGGCTGTAGAACGATTTCACATCGATATGTTCTATATATTTCGGCACGAGCGTCGGAGGTCCGACCACCCTTACCTCGGCTCCGAGCTTCATAAACCCCCAGATATTCGACCTCGCCACACGACTGTGGAGTATATCGCCCACTATCACCACCTTGAGCCCTTCTATCTTCCCCTTGAGCTGCCTTATCGTGAACAGGTCGAGGAGACCCTGGCTCGGATGCTCGTGAGAGCCGTCCCCGGCGTTAATTATCGAGGAGTCGAGCTTTTTCGCCAGAAGCCACGGCGCGCCCGACATCGGGTGCCTGATGACTATCATGCTCGCACCCATAGCTTCGAGGTTCCTGGCCGTATCGAGCAGGCTCTCGCCCTTTACGACGCTGCTCTGGGATGTGGTGAAGTTAAGCACGTCGGCGCTCAGCCTCTTCTCGGCTATCTCGAAAGACGACCTCGTCCGCGTGCTCGGCTCGAAGAAGAGGTTGCACACGGTGACGCCCCTCAAAGCGGGGACCTTCTTCACGTCCCTCTCGGAGACCTCTTTCATGGACTCGGCCGTATCGAGGATGAGCGTAATTTCCTCGGCAGTCAATTCCTCGAGCCCCAGTATGTGTTGCCGCTCAAAAGCCATGTTTCACCCTGTGACTATTATCACTTCGTCCGTGCCGTCGGCTTCCCTTAACCGGACATTGACCTCTTCCGAGCTGAGCGTATCGAGCTTGCTGCCGACGTAGTCGGGCTGTATCGGGAGCTCCCGGAGTCCCCTGTCTATGAGCGCCACGAGCTGGATGGAGGAAGGCCTGCCGTAATCCATAATCTCGTCTATGGCCGCCCTTATGGTTCGCCCCGTGTAAATGACGTCGTCGACGAGTATCACCTTCTTGTCTTCCACCGTGAACGGCATCTCGGTTTTTTTAACCTTCGGCCATTCGGCCTTGTGCCTGAGGTCGTCCCTGTAGAGCGTTATATCGAGCGTCCCGAGAGGCGGCTTTATGCCCTCTATCCTCTCGATCTCCCCGGCGATTCTCCCGGCTATATAGACGCCCCTGGTCCTGATGCCGATAATGGCCAGGTCCCGCGCCCCGTTGTTCCTCTCGAGTATCTGGTTGACTATCCTCGATATGGTCCTGTTGACCGAATCCGAATCCATTACTGTTTTAGTCGGCATATGGGCTCACTTTTAATATACGCTCTTGAGCACGCCTTCGCACTCGTACTCGAACTCGAAATACTTCGTGTACCTGTCGAAGAAGCTCGCCTGGTCTTCGTACCTGATACGGATGACTATCATATCGCCTTCGGGCGTGATACTGAATTCACTCTTCTCTTTGGGGATACCTATGTTCCGAAGCGTTTCAGATATACCGGACTGCACATAGCCGCGGCCGTACTTGTGATAAACGTCGGCGTTCTCCTGACATACGCCCCTTATACCGAATATGCCGCGATAATAGATAGGCACCACTTTGAACCCGACATAGAAAATCAGGGCCAGCAGCAAAATCCAGAAAACGGAAGAAATGCTCTTCATCTCGGCCTGCCTCCGACAACCCCATGAACAATCCAAAAGCGAATTAATCTATTCCGGAAAGAATTCTGTTCCATCTCACCTTGTTCGCAATGTCAGGGCTCTCGAAGTCCCATGACCAGTGTATCAGGAAAGCCTTCCCGGCGATATTGCCGAACGGGACGAAACCCCAGAACCTCGAGTCCTGGCTGTTGTCCCTGTTATCGCCCATAACGAATACCTGCCCTTCGGGCACCACGCTTACCGGAATGAAACTCCCCTTGTTGGTAGAGTCCCTGCCTTTTCTGTAAATTACCGTGTGCTCGTCGCCGAAAAGGTCTTCTCTATACTCGTCGAACTGCTCCCCGTTCCTCTCGTCCATATAAGTGCCTGTAAATTCGATGGGCACCTTCTGTCCGTTTATTACGAGCTGTCTTCCGTCGAGCTCTATCCTGTCCCCGGGTACGCCCACGACGCGCTTGATGTAATAAATATTATTTTTCGAGGGGTCGTGCTCGGCGTTGGGGTAAGTGAAGACTATGACGTCTCCCCTCTTGATCCGTTCGATAGGGAAGACGACCTTGCCGGTAAAGGGGATCTTGGTGCCGTATATGAATTTACTTACGAGCAGGTGGTCCCCTACGAGTAGAGTGGGTATCATCGACCCCGACGGGATCTTAAAGGGCTGGAACACGAACGTCCTGATGAGAAGCGCCAGGGCAACGGCAAATACGAGCGCTTCAACATTTTGTCTCAGCTTCGATTTCGCAAACCTCGAGAGGTAGTCCCTCGAAGCCCCTTCGAGGTCACTCGTCCGTCTTATTATTTCTTCAGTATTGCCGCCGGCAAGGGCCATCTCCGCCCCCGCTATCTTTTTATTGACCACGGCAGCGGATTCCGGATTGATCTTCGCGCTGTTTTTGCTTAATAGGACCTGTGTCTGGGAAATTAACAGCTTGGCCCTGTTCCTGGCTTTTGCCTCTTTTGACCATAAACCTAACATAATTGAGTTTTGAGTATATATGGGGAACTTGTCCCTTTCAATATTCTGAGCAGCATAGAGCTTAAACAGGCCTATAGCCGGGATTCGGTCATGAGACTAGACCCTCTCCCATTCGAGCATCCTTTCGACCGACCTTACTCCATCCACCTGTTTTATGGACTTCATGACGTTCTCGAGCTGCTCCAGGTCGCTGACTACGACATCGAAGGTCCCGATCGCAGTATCCACATCGGTCGAGTGGATTTCGGCCTTTGATATATTTATGTCGGACGACGAGAACGAGCTCGTGATATTGGAGAGCATGCCCGGCCGGTCAGCACACAGGACCACTATTCTCGCGGGCCTCTGCGGTTTAAAATTCCTGTCCCACTCGACGTCTATGCGTCTCGCGTCGTCCACGTCAAGAAGCCGCGGGCAGTCGCTCTTGTGTATAGTAATGCCCTTGCCCCTCGTTATATAGCCCGTGATCTGCTCGCCGGGGAGCGGTGAGCAGCAGTTGGCGAACCTGATCATGACGTCGTTGTACCCGCTTATGAGCACGCCGCCTTCGCTCGAGCCCGTAATGGTCTGAATGATTTTCTCGATCCTCGATTCCTTCTCCGGCCCCGGGCGCATCTTGTCCGTAGGAAGCACTCGTTTAAGGAGGTCGGTCGCCGAGGTCTTGCCGAACCCGACCGCGAGGTAGAGCTCCTTTTCGTCCCTGAATTTCAAATCCGAGAGCGCGCTCTCGAGCTCTCCCCCCTTAAGCATCGCCTGGAAGTCGAGCCCGTGCTGTTTGAATTTCCGCTCGCAAATGGATTTCCCGACTATCTCGGACTGAGTCCGCTCCTCGTTCCTGAGCCACGAGCGTATCTTCGTCTTCGCGCGGGAGGTGACGACGAACTTGAGCCAGTCCCGGTTGGGGTGCCTGTCTCCGGAGGTGACTATCTCCACTGTATCGCCCGTTCTCAGCTGGTGGCTCAGCGGGACGAGCTTGCCGTTGATGTTCGCCCTCGTACACTTGTTCCCGACTTCCGTATGCACGGCGTAGGCGAAATCGACAGGCGTCGCTCCGCTCGGGAGCTCCACGAGGTCCCCCTGGGGCGTGAAGACGTACACGACGTCCGATATAAGCTCGCCCTTTATCGCTTCCATGTACTCGGTCGGGTCTTTGATATCCTTCCATTCGAGGAGCTGTCTCAGAGTGGAGTAGATCTCGTACGTGCCGTGACTATCGAGCTTGCCTTCCTTGTATTTCCAATGCGAGGCGACGCCGTACTCGGCGACTTCGTGCATCGCGCGGGTCCTTATCTGTATCTCCATCCTTTCGCCGAAAGGCCCTATCACCGTCGTGTGCAGGGACTGGTAGCCGTTCCCCTTGGGAAGCGCTATGTAATCCTTAAAACGCCCCGGCACGGGTTTCCACGCCGAATGCACGGCGCCCAGGACTTCATAACATTCCCTGAGCGAGTTCGTAATGATCCTGAACGCTATGACGTCGTACACACTTTCGAACTCCAGATTCTGGGCCTGCATTTTTCTATAAATGCCGTAAACATGCTTGAACCTTCCCGTAACCTCGGCGTGAATGTCGAACTCCTCAAGCTTGCCGTTGATTATATTCTTTATCTCGTCCACGTGGGCTCCCCATTCCTTCTTCCTCTCCTCGATCAGGTTCGCGAGTCTCTCGTATTCCTCGGGATTGAGAAACCGGAACGACAGGTCCTCGAGCTCGTTCGCCACCCAGTTTATGCCGAGCCTGTGGGCGAGCGGGGCGTAGATATCGAACGTTTCCTTGGCGATGCTCTTCCGTCTGCTCTCGGGCAGGTACTCGAGGGTGCGCATGTTATGGAGCCTGTCGGCGAGCTTTATGAGGACCACCCTGATGTCCTTCGCCGTCGCAAGTATGAGTTTTCTGAAACCCTCCGCCTGCCGCTCGATCTTCGTAGTATAGGGGAGCTGGCTGATCTTGGTGACGCCCTCCACGAGGAACGCGATCTCGCTTCCGAAAAGGGTGTCGATCTCCTCTGTCGTGGCGAGCGTATCCTCGACGGTATCGTGGAGGAGCCCAGTGACGATCGATGACATATCGAGCTTCATTTCGGCCAGTATCCCGCCTACCTCGAGCGGGTGGCTCAGATAAGGCTCCCCCGAGCTCCGGGTCTGCCCGGCATGGACCTTCGCCGAATAGACGTATGCCTTCTTCAAAAGCTCGACGTCCGGGTCGGTCAGATAAAGGTAAGAATTAACACGCTCCGTTATGTCGTTAAGCCTGATCATTATTCTATTTGGACGAGTATCCTTTTTTTATAATCCCGATTGACTTTTCCTTCCTGCACCTGGCCGCAATTATTACCGATAGTAGAGATTCCAGGGCGCTTTCAAGCTCGTCGTTAATAATAATATAATCATAGTTATCTATGTCTTCTATCTCTTTCCCGGCATCGGAGAGACGCTTTTCGATCTCGCCCCTGTTTTCACTCCCCCTCTCTAAAAGCCTGGCCCTCAATAGGTCATAAGACGAAGGCAGGACAAAGCAATAAACCCCTCTGTCAAACCTCTTCCTTATCTGTCCCGCACCCTGGACATCTATGTCCAGTAAGAGGTCGACCCCCGATTTTGCCGCGCTTTCAAGCTCGGCCAGCGGCGTCCCGTACATGTGTCCGTGTACATTCGCATATTCGGCGAATTTATCCTCGTCGATCATCTTTTTGAATTCGTTTTCGGTTACAAAAATATAATCTTTTCCGTTCACTTCGCCGGCTCTCGGCTTGCGTGTCGTACAGGAAACCGAAAACCTGAGATTATCCAGACCCTGGAGCACCTTTTCCACAAGTGTTGTCTTCCCGCCCCCGGATGGACCCGATACTATGAAGATATTCCCTTCTCGCATGATTTTAAGTCCCGTTTATTCGATTACTCCTGAGCTTCTATATAATTTTAGGACAATAAACAATAAATATCAATTAATTATGGCAGGTTGGTATCTAATCTTTAATCTTTTTACTAAGTTCCTCGGCTACCTTCTTTACATCCTGGGATTTTTCCTTGTCCAGTATCAATATGCCGTTCTCCGAGTCGACTACGACCAAATCCCTGACCCCCACGAGCGCTATCGCCCTCCTGTCCCCAAATACCAGACACCCGGATGAATCTATCGATACCACGTCTCCGCGAAATATATTCTCATCCTCGCCAGTACGCAGAAACTCGTCGAGCGTCTTCCAGCTCCCCACATCGCTCCAGGGGTAGCCCACCGGTATTACCACTGTATTATCGGAATGCTCGAGTATCAGCTTGTCTATCGAGCCAGGCTCTATCGCTTTATAAAAGGAAGCAACAGCTTCATCCTCCGAGGCCTTTCCGATGCATCCGGATATTTTATCGAAGTGCCTATGCCAGCCCGGAATAATCCTCGAGAAATCGGAGATGATCGACGATGCTTTCCACACGAACACCCCGCTGTTCCAGTAATACCCGCCTTCCTTAAGGAATCCGAGCGCGGTATTCAAATCGGGCTTTTCAGTGAACCTGTCCACCCTGTACGCGCTGTACCCGCCTGAGGAGGTCACGACTTTTTGAGCCGACTTTATATACCCGTAACCCGTCTCGGGCGCGGTCGGTGTAACCCCGAGGGTGATGAGCGGGTGATGTCCGTTCTCAAGCTCGACCGACGAAGTTTCGCAAGCGAAACGAAGCGCGCTCCTGAACCCCTCGTCATCCCCGACCGCGTGGTCCGCAGGCAGGACGACTATAACCGGGTCCCCGGCGGAAGCCGTCATTCTGAGCGTGCCGTAGGCGATACAGGGGGCCGTGTTTTTCCCCTCGGGCTCGAGTACGAGGTTCCCTTCCGGGAGCTCCGGGATATGCTTGAGTGTTTCTTCCGCATACCGGGCTACTGTGACCACGAATATGTTCTCAATCGGGATCATCGGCAGGACCCTGTCCACAGTCTGACGTATCAGGGATTTCTCGCCTGTGAGGGAGAGAAACTGCTTGGGATTATTCCTGCTGCTTAAGGGCCAGAACCTTTTCCCCTCACCGCCCGCCATTATGAGAGCGTACATTTCCATAGCGTAATACTAATTGGAGTTAAGGCATTTCTCAATTTCTACGGATGAATAGGCGGGGCTCGCGCACTTGATCAAGTTCGAGGAGAAGAAGCTGTAGAGGCTATCCGCGCTAAGAGAACAATCCATCCAGGTCCTCCGGCCCCACCCCGCTCAGGCTCTCCCTCACCATATGGGCGGCGGATAGCTCCTCCGCCGGATAAGAGTTTGTTACGGCTAGGCATTTCATTCCCGCGGCCAGAGCGGCTCTGATGCCAGAAACGGAATCCTCTATGACGAGGCATTCATCCGCCGATATCTTATTTGAATTGGAAGCCAGGGCGTTCAATCTATTTAAAACTTCCAGGTACACGTCGGGGGCGGGCTTGCAGTTCTCTATATCCTCTGCGCTGACAATTATATCGAAAAGTCCCCTGATGCCGGCGTATTCGAGTATATCCACGATCTCACCCTTCATCGCTCCCGAGCCTATAGCGATCCGGTATTTACCCGCAATTCTGTCGATGAAGTCCTTCACCCCCGGAAGTATCTCGATATTACCCCTTATCAATTTATCGTAGTGACCGCTTTTCCTGTCGATCAGCTCCGCAATCAAAGACTCTTCGTGCTCATAATCCCGGTCATCGAGAAACCGTTTGAAGAACGTCTTGTCGTCGTATGCGAGGTATCCGGCGTAATAATCCTCTTTCGAAAGATCGATCCCGAGCCCGCTGAGAGTCAGCTGGAAGGCGCCCAGGTGTATAGGCTCCGTATCGGCAATAACACCGTCGAAATCAAAAATCACCGCTTTTAACATAATTGAGCGCCTTTATCGACGAATAAAGATACACCAGACATAGAAGTTAATAAATCAAAACAACGCGATAAAGAGCCGCATCGCCATACCGGTTCATTATTGTATTTCCTTCTCGGAATAAGCCCGTGCCGACGAATAGGCGGACACACAGTACGGAACAAGGAACGTAAGCAGAGATTTATAAACAAGAACAGATGTAAATTTAAAACCCATGAGGGCATCGTGATGATTAATGATAATTAAAATCGGAGCTACTATTATAGCTACTCTAAATGCTCTTGCTCTGGTTTCGTGTCTAAAGAAATTACTGAAAAATACACACAATTTTTCCTTCACGAGCCTTCACCTCATGCTGATATGACAATCAGGGAACAACATTCTATTAGGATAAATCAGCTTTTATAATAAACCACCTAATAAAAAAATAATTTCCGTGTATAAATTGATGAAATAATGAAACCTAACTCAATACACGGTATCTAACGAATATTAGATCAAGCAAAGAGGAGGATCGATGATCAAAGGATTAATGCCAATGATAGTGATAGCGTTAGTATATTCTTCAGCGTTTGCGGATCCGATAAACCCTATATGTAAGGATAGCCCAAACGGGGTAGTCAAAGAATATTACCCTGATGGCAGTTTAAAAACTGAATGGAATTGCAGAGAAGGCCATTTAAACGGCTTATCCAAACTTTACTATGAAAACGGGAAATTGGAGAAGGAATCGAGCTATGAAAACGACGTGCGCCAGGGTGTCACGACGGGTTATTATGAGACCGGCGAGCTAAAAAGTGTTTGTAATTATAAGGACGGTGAGCTGGACGGAATCCATAAGATTTTATACCCGGACGGCTTGATCAAAGAGCTGACTCTCTATAGAAATGGTATCGATATAGGAATTCCTAAGTAGTACGAGTCGAAAGAACGATTTTATCAAATTATTTCCGCATCAAACTCGATTTCAGACAAACTTTCAGCCTGTTCCTTATTTCAGGTGTTACAAACTTCTTTTCTCTTAACTTACCCGTGAGATCGAGCATCATTTTATACGTAAGAACGAATTCCTTACACTCGGGACAAGAATTAATATGATTCTCCAGCTCCTCGACAGTTTGGTGGTCCAGCCCGGCTTCTATGTATCCGATTATTTTCTCAACCACATCTTTGCACATTACGGTAGTCATTATTTTCTCCATTCTTGAAAATAGTCAGAAATCTTGTCCCGCACGAAAAGCCGTGCCCTATGCAATCTGGACTTTACGGCACCGACAGATATACCCAGGATACTTGAGATTTCGTCCTGGGGAAGCTGTTCTATATCACTTAAATGTAATACAACTCTATACTTTTCCGGCAGATCGGCGATAGCTTTCTCTATTATTTCCAGGGCTTCCTTTTTATAAAGAATCAAGTAGGGATTATTGCTCCATTCTTTTGATTTAACTTTGCCGCCAAGCGATCCATAACTGTCATAAGGAGCATAATCATCCAGGCTGATATCTTTAGAGTGCTTACTTTCACTGCGAAGTCGCCCGTAACATGTATTCAGAGTCACACGGTAAAGCCATGTAGAAAATTTAGCATCTGACCTGAACGTATCTATTTTCTTGGCAATCAGGAGCAATACCTCCTGAAGGATCTCCTCCGAATCATGGTGATTACGGGTAATTCTAATTGCTGTGCCATATATACAGTTGGAATACCTGTTTACTATCTCTTCGAATAAAAGCTCATCAGTTGTGGATACATAAAGTTCTACGAGTTCTTCATCCGTTAAGCTCGTAGCTCTATACTTGTATTCAAATTTCAATGAATCCATATATCCTTGAAGACAATAATCATAGGAATTTGTCCCCAAAATCCACTAATTAGATGCAATAAACACTTTTTAGTTCCAAATTCCAGACACATTTTGAAACCGGCTCCGAAAATAAAATTAACTTAAATGATGATACCGTATATATGTCTTCTGAATCATTACATTATTTCTGTACGGCTGTGCTCTAAAATTAATAGCCCGGCGGAGGATCGCGCCGGGCTATGGACTGTGGAGAGGGTATGAGAATTGGATCCGATATTTATAAATCACATGAACTATGAACCCTTGCTATCTGGAGCAGGTTCGCCGGTGTTCATGAGATGTTGAACAACATAAGCATCCGCCCAGGACGTCGCCACGTAGCCGCCCTTATAATTACTGTCATTCTGCAATTTTTGCGGTACGTAGGCACCCGCCCATGTCGAGGCAACAAAAGACCCCGTATGGATGTTATTGTTTTGTAACTGAGCAGGGACATAAGCTCCGGTCCAGTCCTGAGCTACATGTACGTCTCCCGCGTGGGACTGAATGCCGGACATAAGGGTAAAAGCCAACCCTGCTAAACTCACGAGAACCAGCTTCTTCATTTTATTTACCTCCCTATTTTTATTTTGTAACCGTCCGGACATTAAATAAGACGGCCAATAAATAAAAACGTTTCATGAAATTCCTTGCTTTAGCATTCGAGATTAAGAACTCATATAACCAATGCTGTGGATGAGTTGGAATCACCGGGGATCTCAAATAATTGTGGGTTACTGAAGACTGGAGATGCGTATATTCCGGTCTCCCGGATAGTGCTTTGACCGCTACAAGAAGTAGCTGTCCGGTCAGGATCGTTTGAGGGCCCGATTTATTCAGAGGATCACAAAAATCAATGTGATGGATTATTTTGTCGGGATGGGCATTTTATTGTTCCATAAGAACAAAACACACAGCAGTCGCCCGGTTTCGGTTTTAACAACACCTTGCAATTTGTGCACTCATAGTAATATTGACACGAATCCGTGGGCATCGTCTCCTCTTTCTCGAACCCGCATTCCGGGCATTTAATT
>DATIET010000141.1:0-2383 GCA_035455615.1 Thermodesulfobacteriota bacterium | reverse complement strand
TTGTCGTTAAGGTGAGCGGTTTCGTCGAATATGTTTATCATCGGGAGGCCGTGTCTCCGCCCGACCTCGAAGTCGTTGAAGTCGTGCGCTGGAGTGATCTTGACCGCCCCCGTCCCCTTCTCCGGGTCGCTGTATTCGTCGGTGATTATCGGTATAGGACGGTCAGCGAGGGGAAGCACCGCGTTCTTTCCGACGAGGTGTTTATATCGGGGGTCTTCGGGGTGCACCGCGACTGCCGTGTCGCCGAGCATGGTCTCGGGCCTCGTGGTTGCGACCGTTATGAATTCGTCGCTCCTCCCCTCGATCGGGTACTTGAAGTGCCAGAAATGCCCCGAGACCTCGCGTTGATCGACTTCGAGATCGGAGATCGCCGTGCGCAGCCTGGGGTCCCAGTTAACGAGCCTCTTGTCCTTGTAGATGAGCTTCTCGTTGTAGAGATCGACGAAGACCTTCCTCACCGCATGAGAAAGCCCCTCGTCCATAGTGAACCGCTCCATATCCCAATCGGGGAGCGCCCCCAGGCGTCTTAACTGGCGCGTGATCGTATCGCCCGATTCCTCCTTCCACTTCCAGACACGTTCTACGAAGGCGTCCCTGCCCATCTTCACTCTGGAAGTCCCTTCCTTCTCGATCTCGCGCTCGACCATCATCTGCGTCGCGATACCGGCATGGTCGGTGCCCGGAACCCATAGGGCGTCGAAACCCTTCATCCTTTTCCAGCGTATGAGGATGTCCTGGAGCGTGTTGTTAAGCGCGTGTCCGATATGAAGAGATCCCGTGACGTTCGGAGGGGGAATTACGATTGAATAGGATGGTTTTTTACCGGACGGCCTGGATTTAAAATAGCCCTTTTCGATCCATCGGGCGTACCACTCCTCTTCAACCTTTTTTGGATCGTAGACCTTATCCATCTGGGTTTTATTATCGTCAGGCATGCCGATTTAATGATTGAAAGAATCAAGACAACGGGCCCGGGAGACTTGACACTCCCGGGCCCGGTTTATTTTCGCAATTTTTATTCTTCGTCCGCTGAAGCGGCCGCGGGTACCGGCACTTCGAGGACGGGCACTTCGACGTCTATGTTCCTGTATATGGGGAGTCCCGTACCTGCAGGTATCAGCCTTCCCATGATGACGTTTTCCTTTAAGCCCCTCAGGTGGTCTTCCTTTCCCTCGCAGGCGGCCTCCGTGAGAACCCTCGTCGTCTCCTGGAACGACGCCGCGGAGAGCCAGCTGTCCGTGCTGAGCGATGCCCGAGTTATACCGAGCAGAAGCGGTTCCGCCGACGCGGGCCTTCCGCCCTGCGCGACCACCCTCTCGTTCTCCTCGAAGAATATGTGCTTCTCGATGGCCTCGCCCACGAGCAGTATGGTGTCGCCCGGGTCTTTGATCCTTACCCGCTTGAGCATCTGCCTCACGATGGCCTCGATGTGCTTGTCGTTTATCTTTACGCCCTGGAGCCTGTAGACCTCCTGGATCTCGTCGACCAGGTATCTGGTAAGCGCCCTCTCGCCGCGTATCCTCAATATGTCGTGCGGGTTGACGGAGCCGTCGACCAGCTGGTCTCCAGAGGTGACCTGCTCGCCTTCCCTCACCAGCACGTGTTTTCCTCTCGGCACGAGGTATTCCTTGGGCTCGCCGATCTCCGGCGTTACGACCACCCTTCTCTTGCCCTTGAGGTCCTTTCCGTAGCTGACGATGCCGTCGATCTCCGTAACGACCGCAGGGTCCTTGGGCATCCTCGCTTCGAAGAGCTCGGCTACCCTGGGGAGTCCTCCCGTGATGTCTTTCGTTTTCGCGGTCGCTCTTGCTATCTTCGCGACTATACCGCCCGCGCTGACCTCGTCGCCTTCGTTCACTTCGATGATCGCCCCGATCGGGAGCGAGTACTGGATGCTCTTGCCGTCTACGGTCGTGATTACAAGACCGGGATGGAGGTCCAGGTTCTTGGATTCTATGACTACTTTCTTATAAATACCGGTAACTTCGTCTACCTGTTCTTTCAGCGTAATTCCCTGCTCGAGGTCTACAAAACCGACCTTGCCGTCGAATTCCGATATGAACGGGGTCGTGTACGGGTCCCATTCCGCAAGGAGCCTCCCTTCCTTAACCTTCTCGCCGTCGTTTATCCTCAGCCTGGCTCCGAGCGCGAGGGGATAACGCTCCCTCTCGTAGCCCTTATCGTCGACGATGATCATCGTCCCGGTACGGTTGATCACGACCAGGCTCCCGTCCTTGCTCTTTACTGTCCTGACGGTGCTGAACTTGACCGTGCCTTCGTGCGTGGACTCGAGCGTGCTTTCCGCGGCCCTCTGGCTCGCGGCGCCGCCGATGTGGAACGTTCTCATCGTGAGCTGGGTCCCCGGCTCACCGATCGACTGGGC
>DATIET010000140.1:0-8750 GCA_035455615.1 Thermodesulfobacteriota bacterium | reverse complement strand
GGGAGCCGTCAATGCCGGCGTGAAAGTCATCGAGCACGGATTCCTGATGGACGAAGCGACCGCCGGCCTGCTTGCGGAGAAGGGCGTTTGGCTGAGCCTGCAGCCACTCCCCGACGAGCTGCGGCAGGGCTTTCCGGAAGGCTCTGTACAGAGAGCCAAGGCCGATGAGGTATGGCCCGGCATAAGCAGGACATACGAGCTGGCAAAGAAGCACAATATAAAAACGGCGTGGGGCACCGACGTTCTTTTCTCCCGCGCGCTGGCGCAACGCCAGGGGGCGATTCTGGCCTCGCTTGTCCAGTGGTATACCCCCGCCGAAGCGCTTATCATGGCGACCAGTACCAACGCCCGGCTCCTGGCGTTATCCGGAGAGCGGAATCCCTATCTCGGAAAGCTCGGGGTCGTAAAGGAGGGCGCGCTTGCCGACCTGCTTCTGGTCGATGGAAATCCACTCGAGAATATTGATCTCGTAGCGGATCCGGACAGGAATTTCGTGGTGATCATGAAGGACGGAAAGATATACAAGAATACGCTTCCGTATTGAGGGCCGCCGCGCCTCTAAACCATCTACAACAGAAAAAAACGATTTACCGAACGACGGGTTTTCAGTCGTTCGGCTAACATTCTGGCTACCTACAAAGGAATTAACCCGGCCGGGTCAAGGTTTCGGTAATGACAGAAGGGAAGTGCATTCCTTTCGAACCTTCTCTCACGCCATGCCGTTACGCATCGAGAACTTCACTAAATCAACCAAGTTGTGGATCTCGAGCTTCTTCATTATGTTCGCCCTGTGTGTCTCCACGGTCTTGATGCTTATCGAGAGCTCCTCCGCAATGGCGCTGTTGCTGAGGCCGTTCGTGATGAGGCCGAGTATCTTTTTCTCCTTCCCGCTCAGCATATTGAACTTGTCGAGCTCGTTCCCTCCCTCCCTCAGTATCGCATCGGGCTCCGTGTAGAGGGGGCTTCTGAAAACGCGGCTCCTCTCGATTATCAACGGGTGGGTCTTGAATATGGAAAGCAGCTCTTTTGAGCTTATACGCTCGACGTTGTACTGGACCATCATGGTGACCGGCTTTTCGAGGCAGATTTTATTAAGCCGGGCTTTCATAGAGAGCCTCTCGGAATCCGTGTGGAAGTAGAACGGGTCTCTGTCGAGCGCCATCAATACGCGCACCGTATGTTTCCCTTTCCCGGCTATCCTGTCGAGCCCCTTGTCTATGAGCGCAATAATATCGTCCGCTCTTTGGGGCTCCTTCGAGCGGCCGCCGATCAGGAGCTCATCGAACGCCCGGCCTTTCGTGCCCCCGTGATGCGCGATCCCATGCCCTTCGAGCCTCTTTAAGAGCTCGGGAGGGGCGTGCCGGTCGGAAATGTAGACGCACGGGTTTCCGGACCGGATGCCGTGGATGAAATAGTTCGCGGCTATCTCAAAGCATTCAGAATCGTTCTCGTACAGGTGGCAGACCTGTTCGTGCTCGCCGAAGGATTTAAGAAAGGTGAATACGGAATTTTCCATGCATCTACAATTCCTCTATCGTCTCCTTGATAATCAGCGCCGCGTTCCTGATCGACTCGATACGCCTGAGCGTCTCGGCGTTATGCTTCGAAGTGCCGTCTTCGAGAAATACCTCGGCGCTCCCTATGATCGCGGCAAGGGCGTTCTCGGTCTCCTCCACGAGCCTCCTCTCGATACGGTGCTTGTGGAGCGCGATCTCGATCGAGGTAAACAGGTCCGTCTCCTCGAAAGGCTTGAGGATATAGCCGTAGGGCTTGGCCGTTTTAGCCCGGTGGATCGTCTTTTCATTGGAATACGCGGTGAGAAAAATAACCGGGGTATTAAACCGCTTCCTTATAATTTCGGCGGCGCTTATGCCGTCGATCTCCCCTTCGAGCATTATATCCATCAAGGCTATATCCGGCCTGAACTCAGCGGCATGCTCGACGGTGTCCTCGCCGGACGATACGATGCCTGTCACTGTATACCCGAGACTCAGAAGCGAGTCTTCGATGTGTTTGGCGACTATAATCTCGTCCTCGACTATCAATACTTTTATCTTTTCCATTTTCCCTGTCCCGTTGTTTTTTCTAAGCCTTGAATTCGAGCCTGAATTCCGTAACATCGCCGCTCGACACCGTGATCGCGCCTTTTAACTGCTTCGACAGCGACGATACCAGCTCGAGACCGAGCGTCGTGCTACTGTCGATGTCGAAGTCCTCGGGTAATCTGATCCCGTCGTTGCTCACGCTTAGCGTGTATTTATCGAGGGTCCTCCTGAATTCGATCCTTATCTCGCCGCTCGTTCTGCCGTCGAACCCGTGCTTTATCGCATTGGATACGAGCTCGTTCACTACGAGCCCGAGCGGTATAGCGGTATTGATGTCGAGGTATATCTGCTCGGAATCGATCACCACCCTGATATGGTCGCTCCCCATACCGTAGGAGCGGAGCAGGTGGTTGGTCATATTCCTCATGTGCGCCCTGAAATCTATCCGGGACAGGTCTTTTGAGCGGTACAGCTGCTCGTGAAGAGTGGCTATAGACCTTATGCGGTTGTTGCTCTCGACAAAAGAGGCCAGCGCTTTTTCGTCTTTCAGTTTCCGGGACTGGAGATTGAGCAGGCTCGATATGATCTGGAGGTTGTTCTTCACCCTGTGATGGATTTCCTTGAGCAGGACGTCCTTTTCAGCGAGCGATAGTTTTAATTCGTTCTCGACGTATCTCCTCTCAAGAATTTCCTTGATAAGGAGCGTATTTGATTTCTGGAGCTCCGACGTACGCTCCCTGACCCTCCCTTCGAGCTCGTCCCTGGTCTTCCGCAAGGCCTCTTCCGACCTTCTGAGGGCCTCCGTCTTCCTCGCATTGCTTATAGCGGTTTCAAGCTGGCCGACCACAGAGTCCAGCAATTTCAAATGGTCTTTATTAAATGCGTGCTTTCTGAACGAATGGATGTGTATGCAGCCCACGGTATCGTCTTCCAGTTTGATCGGCACAGAAACATAGCTCCTCGCGCCGTATTCCCTCCCGGCTTTACCCAGGTGCGGGTCCAAATCGCCGTCGGATACGAACCTCGGTTTGCCGTCCATGATAGTCTTCCAGGTTGCTCCCAAAGGGTAGGGTATCCGCTTTACAAGATCGATAAAACTGTCCGGGTGCCCGCGCTGAGCCTTCATAACGGCATGAGGGCTTTTATCATCCGCGGCTGAGCTCTCTACCATGTAAATCAACACATGCTGAGCTTCCCCGACCTCGTTGTAAATTGCATCGACGGCATTTTCAAACACTTCGGAAACTTCGAGAGACTGATGCACCGACCTCGTTACTGCGTTTATCACCTTTTCAAACCGGTTCTTCCTTCTGAGCTTTACGTTATTTTCCCTGAGCGCTTCCCGAGATTTTTTAAGAGCCTCCGCCCTCCTCGCATTATTTATGGCCGCTTCGATCGAGGTAGCGACGATTTCGAGCAGGTCGAGCTCTCCCTGATCGAAAGCGTTTTTCCTGACAGAATTGATATTGATACACCCTATTGCCCTCCCGGAATATCTAATCGGCATCGAAACGTATGACTTCGTTCCCAATGCCCTGCCCAGAGGGCCTATGACAGTATCACAGTCGACGTCGGGACAGTAAGTCGGTCTGGATTCCAGAATTGTTTTCCATGTAAATCCCCTGGGATACGGGATCGCGGCGAGCTTATCCATGTAACAGTCCGGATAACCTCTGTAGGATTTCAGTACAGCCGTGTCGCCCTCGACCATATAGATAGAGACGTTCTCCGCGGTCTCGATATGCTTGTTCATAACGTCGACCGCGCTGTCCATTACGTCGTCGAGGTCGAGCGAGCTATGGACTTTCCGGGTAACGATTCTGACCGTCTCTCCATACCCGCCGACTTTCCAGTGATTCTCGTTCCGATCGAGCCCGAGCGGTTGTCGAGGCAGACCCGGCTCTTCCCGCTTCTCGCGGCGGCCGCTGCCATTAGCTGAATCCTCTCCCCGTTTGGTATTCGAAGCGTCGGTCTTATCCATATTATACGGACCCGAAATCCCGGAACCCCGGTTTGACGCGGCTTTTTCAATCCCCGATGTTTTTTTCAACGAATCCTCTGTTTCCCCGAGAGCCATACTGCCCGAGCTATTATCGTGTTTATCGCATTTCAACCATAAGAGCATTCCACTCGGTTTACTTCACCATTCGTGTCCGGCGTTTAACAAGATAGGCGATGCAGTACCGATAAATTTATAGTCTATCACAACATAAACTTTCAATTCCAGTTTTTTCTAAATTGAATTAATTAACTGCACCGAACAATTAAATTGTGTATCCATCACGGATCATTGAGTTTCGCATGCGAAAAATACATAAACACCCTATTTAAAATACGGCGATCACCCGATTGTAATGAAAATCGTGATTCGATATAAATAATATTATCAAGTATTAATTCGCATTATTAACTAAGATTCTTCACCGATGAGGGGGATAAAATGAGTACATTGAACACGGACAATGGCGCCGGTCGTGACGGTTATGGTTACCGCGATCAGGAAGTATTGAGAGTCCTCCTATACAGCTCGCATCCCCTCGTGATAAAAGGGTTAATGGGGATGCTGGCGGATGCGCCCGGCATCATTCTGGTCGGTGATGCGGTCAACTGGATTGAAGTCATGCTGAGAAAACACGAATTGGACCCTTCGCTCGTTATAGTAAACGATGACGGAATAGGGAACGGCTCAGCGAATATTCCGGAAACGATATCCACTGTAATCAGCGAATTCCCCGGACTGAACTGCCTTATGATAATGAGTATCCCCGACGACGAAAAGGAGCTGGCCGCACTCAAGCTCGGGATTAAAGGCGTATTGATAGAAAATTCCGAGAGCGACATGCTCCTCGAATGCATATGGTGCATTTCCGGCGGCGGACTGTGGTTCAGGAGGGCTGTCCTCGAGAAGTTCGTCACCGAGCAGCTATACTGTACCAGACTCAAGGAGAACGGCGGGCAGGGGTTCACCATGCCGGTATTTACGAGACGAGAGCTCGAGATCATTCAGATGGCGGGCAAGGGGGTCAAGAACAGAGAAATAGGCCGGAACCTCTTCATCAGCGAAAAAACCGTGAAACACCACCTATCAAAAATCTTCAAAAAGCTCCAGATCAGGAAAAGGACGGAATTGAGAATGTATTTGTAAGACAGTCTCAAATCTAATATCCCGTAATAAATCCCCCAAATTTTTGTTAAAAATGCTATCACTCCTATATTTTATATACAATCTGCACTAGACTTAGCGTGAAAATACGGAAATTCCGCTTTCAAGGGAGGGAGGCGAGATGCGCTTCGATAATCTTATCTGTATATACATAATAGTGGGACTTGCGACGGGATGCGTGAACTATCAGGCAGTGGAGGACTTCGGGACGGGGACCGGACGGTTCGCCGGCTCGTACGATCCGGTCTTTACCGGGAGTTACGATACGTGTCTTGATACAGCGGAGATCAGGAACATAATTATGGAGCTAGGTCAGACGCCGGCTTCTTCGCCGATGACACAGTACACGAGCGACAAGGAGAAGTGCGCTCCGTATAAATCCGAGGCCGGGGCGTTCAATCAAACGTCCCTGGCGCTCCTCGACTTCAGCCGGGCGCTCGGGCTCGTGGTGAAGAGGTCGGAGCTCAAGGGCGCGTTCGAGAATGTACAGTTTGTCCCGCAGTTCTCGGGTGTGGATGAGAATATCACAGAGACCGTTACGGAGCTCAGGGGGCACGAGAAGGACGTCGTCACGGTCAACCAATGGAAGGATTACTTCACTTCGTTCTACGTGCAGAAATCCCCTCAGGAGGTCGTCCTCGAGAATGCGGACAGGCTCGAAGCAACGTTCGCATTACTGGATGCGTTCTCGGACATCTACAAGGAGCAGCTCGACAACTACGAAAGGAACATCAAGCTCCTCGATACACTGCTCGAAGACAGCGAAAGCAGGGACGCGCTCAAGAGGTCCTTCGTCATAGACAGGAGCAAGGAGCTCGACAGGCGCCGGGCCATGCTCGAGAACTACGACCAGGCGCTCGATGCAGTCAGGGTATCTTACAAGAGTATATACGAGAGGTCGGAGCTTTCGGACCCGCACTACAACGATCCGATATTCCAGGAAGACATGAAGGAGTTCCTTATAAAGATCACGAACCTGGTGCAGCAGTCGAAGATCATATCGTAAATTGGGGGAACTGTGCACCAGAAGTACACCGGAAGTTCACCGGAAGTACACCAAGAGTTCACCGGATTTCTAATCCGTGAGGCCGGACTCGTCCATGAGTCTCTTTTCTATATTGAGGAGGAGGTCGAAATCCGTGCCTTCGTCCGAAGTGTTATTGTGTAATGTCGTTGTATTAGTGTTGGTTATATTAAATACTTGAGAAAATGCATTAATAATGCTATCCTCCGCCTCCGGCATGTCTATATATTCTTTTTTCCCAAGCCACCTTTGAATGGAGGTCATTTTCACGTTCTCTATGCCGCAGGGCACTATCATGTCGAAGTAGGAGAGGTCGGTATTCACGTTTAGCGCGAAACCGTGGTAAGTGACCCATCTCCTGACGCCCACTCCGATAGACGCTATCTTATGCCACTTCGTCCACACGCCTGTAATGCCTTTGATCCTCCTCCCGCGGATGCCGAAATCCGCGAGTGAAAGGATAATCGTCTCTTCGAGGTTCCTCAGATATTTGTGGATGTCCCTGCCCATGCCGTTCAGGTCCATGATCGGATACCCGACGAGCTGACCGGGGCCGTGGTAGGTGATGTCTCCGCCTCTGCTTATTACCTCGAAATGGATGCCGGCTTTGCTCAGGTAGTTCTTCGCCGCAAGGAGGTTCCCCATGTTGCCGCGGCGGCCGATCGTGAACGTAGGGGGATGTTCCAGGAGGAGAAGGGTGTCGCCGATCTCGCCGTTCGTCCTCATTTCAAGGAGCTTCAATTGAATTTCGAGGGCCTTCCGGTATGGTACGTTTCCGAGCTTGTATACTTTAAACGTGTTCATTATTTTATTATATCATAACCATGATAACCGACATAGCGATATCTACCCGGATGGTTTTATAAACATACATTGGGCGGGAGAGATTACAAAGGATTGAGGTGCTCAAAGACAGATTTCTCTCGCTGGTCGAAATGATAAGATATGGATGAGATTGCCACGGTCGCAGAAAGCGCTCCCTTGCAATGACAGATAACAGCTCGATCTCAGAAATTCCTCGATCTGCCGAGGGCGGAGAGGGCGGCTTCCATTACCGCTTCGGACAGGGTAGGGTGCGCGTGGGACGTGATTGCTATCTCAAGTGGAGTGGTCTCTAATGTCCTCCCGACCCCTATCTCGGCGATGAGCTCTGTGGCCCCGTGGCCTATGATGTGCGCGCCGAGAATCTCCCCTGTTCCCTTATCGGCGATTATCTTCACGAATCCATCCGTCTCGCCCGTGCCTACTGCCTTTCCCGACGCTCTGAAAGGGAACTTGCCTACGGTGTAATCGAGCCCTTTTTCCTTGACCTGTTTCTCCGTCATGCCTATCATCGATATCTCGGGCTGGCAATACACGCAGCCGGGGATGTTGTCGTAGTGGACCTTGCTCTTGAGCCCGGCCATCTTCTCGACCGCGACTACGCCTTCATCTGACGCCTTATGGGCCAGAAGGGGCGGCCCTATTACATCGCCAATCGCGTAGACGTTTTCACATGTGGTCATGTAAGAATCGTCTGTCTTGATAAACCCCCTCTCATTCAACTCTATACGGAGGTCGCTTAAACCGATATCGCCCGAATTCTTGTAATAGCTCAAGGACGTGGGGGCGTCGTTCGCGACGGGACGCCTGCCGACAGCCACGAGCACCATCGAGGCGGTAATTGTTGCCTCGCTCTTGTCGGCGAGCTTTTCTATGATCACGTCCACGTTCTTTTTCTTCTTCTTCACCTCTTTGAATTTCGAGGAGGTCAGCACGTCGATTCCGTTCTTTTTGAAATTCTTCTCGAGCTCCCGGGATACCTCTTCGTCAGCCCCTGGTATCAGATGATCCATCATCTCGACTATCGTAACTTTGCTTCCGAAGGAGTTGTAGACGTAGGCGAATTCGGCCCCAATGTACCCCCCTCCTATGACGACAACCGAATCGGGGACCTCTCTGTGGAATATAGCCTCGTCGCTCGTCATTATCTGCTTGCCGTCGATCTCGAGCCCTGGCAGCGTCATGGGGACCGAGCCCGTGGCGATCAATATTTTATCGGTGTCGATCTCAATCTGGCCATTCTCCTGTATGACGCCGACCTTGTTTTTCGTAATCATTTTGCCTACGCCCTTAAACAGCACAGACTTGTTTTTCTTGAGCAGGAATTCGACGCCTTTCGTGAGCGTATCGGACGCGTTCCGGCTCTTGTCTATGACCTTCGAGAAGTCGTAGGTAAGCCCTTTATGCTCTATACCGAACTCACCCGAATGCTTGAAGTACTGGTACACCTCGGCGCATTTGAGTATGGATTTGGAAGGGATGCATCCCCAGTTGAGGCAGACGCCTCCGGCTTTGTCCCTTTCTATGATTGCTACCTTCATTCCGAGCTGGGCCGCTCTTATTGCGGCTATATAGCCGCCGGGCCCTGATCCTATCACTGTGAGGTCAAATTTTTCCATGGCAGGACTATTATATATTCAATAGAAAGAGCGTCAATTGCTTGGGGGGGGGGGGGGGAATGAGGAATTGCCCCGGT
>DATIET010000139.1:0-10106 GCA_035455615.1 Thermodesulfobacteriota bacterium | reverse complement strand
AAGCTCTCGACCGAATTCGGCATGGGACCCGATGGAAAAGAGCTGAGGAAAAAATATATAGCCAGGACCAATACGATCAGGAAGATATACGACAGGTATTTCTCATGACAGGCGCGCTTGAAATAATCGCCTGCCTGAAGGACTGATATATATATGAGCGGATTCAAGAACTGTATATTCATAATGGCCGACGGGGCGAGGGCCGACGTTTTTTCCGAGCTTCTCGAAAAGGGAGAGCTCCCGAATATCTCGAGATACGTCGTCGAGAGAGGCTCCTTCAGGATAGCGTCCTCGGTTTTCCCGTCGACCACCGGGCCCGCTTATACGCCATACATATTCGGAAAGTATCCGGGCAGGTGCAACTTCCCCGGGATAAGGTGGTTCGACAGGTATATCTACCCCGACAAGCGGAGGCTCTTTTCTTTCCGCCGCTTCAGGAGCTACATCGGACTCGAGACCTATTTCATGAACAGCGACGTTTCGACTGACAACAAGAGCCTCTTCGAGCTATTCCCCCGGAGCGGGAACATACTGAACGAGTTATCACGCGGAGTGAGCATCAGGTACGACAAAACGCGGTTCTCGAAGCTCTATTATAAGGTGAAGGGGCATTTTACGGACAAGAGCGACGAGGTCGATATGGTGGCGCGGCGGATACTGCTGCGGGAGCTTGACGAGATGCACGATTTCATATTCGTCGTGTTCCTGGGCATAGACACGTATTCACACATAAACCACCCGTTCCACAGGAAGGTGCTCGATTCCTATACGAGGATCGACGAGACCGTGGGGCTTGCGGCGAAGAAGCTCGAATCGGAAGGCAGGCTCGACGAGACGCTCATAGTAATCGGGAGTGACCACGGGCTTACGCAGACGCATTCACATTTCGATTCCCTCGAGTTCATGAACCACAGGGGTTACAGGACATTCTATTACCCAAATGTCTTCAGGCATTTCACGGACGCCGACGCTGCGAGCCTGATATCCGGGAACGCCATGGCAAACATTTACGTGAAGAGCCCCGAAGGCTGGGGTAGGAAATCGACTTTCGAGGAGCTTTACACTCTCGCTGAAAGCTTCCTCGAGAGGCCGGAGGTCGATATAGTCGCGGGCCTCGACGAGAACGGCAGAGCGAGGATGAAGAGCGTGAGGGGAGAGGCAACCGCCTGGATCGATAGTGAAGGTCTAATAAACTATGAAAAGGTTTCAGGCGACCCGTTCGGGTATAACGGCATGCCCGGCAGGATGAGCGCGGACGAGGCGCTCGACCTGAGCTTCGGTACGCGCTACCCGGACGCGCTCCTTCAGATCGTACAGCTCCTCGAAGCTCCCCGCGCGGGGGACCTGGTACTGAGCGCGAACCCCGGCTACGACCTCCGGGCGAAGCACGAGAGCCCGGAGCACCGCTCTTCGCACGGCGCGCTTTTCAGGGAGCATATGCTCGTGCCCGTGGCGATGAGCGCGGAAATCAAAAAAGAGCGGCTTCGCACGGTCGATCTCTACCCCACTATATTGAGCCTGATGGGAAAACCCCTGCCGGACGGCATAGACGGAGTGGACCTGAGCCGGTGATGGGAATGCGCGGGCGGTGAGAGCGTATCACGAGAATACTGCCCTCGCGACGGCTTCGGATATAAACAGCATCACCGCGCCCCAGAGGAAGTAGCGCCATATATCCCTGTATACCTTTACGAGTCCCGGAGTAATATCGGCGTCGGGTTTTTCAGGGGCTATACCCAGCTTTTCGAGGTTCGATTCGCGCGGGTCCACGTTCACTGCGAATTTATAAGAATCCTTTCCCCCTTCCCTGACCGTGTATATGCCGGGCTCGTACGCCTTATCGAATAGCGCAGGGCTTGTTTCGATCACGTATCTCTTCCCCGCAGGGTTTCTCACTTCGATCCTGTCCGCCTCGTCCGAGGCGTCGATCGGTATGGCGTCCCCGATTAGAAAATTCCTCCTGCCTTCGTTTGCGACGCCGGGCATGTCGAGGAAACCCTTCACGACGGGGAGGAAAACGGTGGTAATCGAGAAATTATTCCAGCTCGTATCGGCCGTTGAGGTGACGAGGAAGACGCTCCCCTTGCCGAAGGATTTTTTTATCATAAACGGGTCGCCGCCTTCGAGGCCCAGCAAGACTTCAGCTCCGGGGGAAGGTACTGCCTTTATATGCTTCCTGACCCCGACCTGGCTCAGCCTTTCTCCGATCTGCTTCGGAAAAACAGGCTCGGGCGCGGGGACTATTTTCGCCTCTCCCTCTACTTCCGTTATCAGCTCGGCGGGGAGCAGGTCTTTCAAGAGGGCGTTGTAGGAGGACGCCCTCACGCGCTCGCCTAAGAATATCACCGCAGTGCCGCCACGGGCGGCGAACTCTCCGAGCTCTTTCGCGCTCCCCTCAGTTATGTCCCCGACGTTAGCTAAGAATACGAGGTCGTACCCAGAGAGCTTCTCACCGAGGAAGCGGTCGTTGTCCTCGACCGTGATGTGAGCGCCCGAAATTTCGGATATGGTCTCGGCCGCCCTCGCTAAGTAATAGGTCTCAGATAACCTCGCGTCCTCCCTCGGGTCCCCGTCCACGATGAGCACGTCGAAATCGTCGCTGTCCGACAGCACGAAGTACCTCGTATCGTCGACTGCGAGCCGGTCGCGAGGTATCCCGGCTGTGACTTCTCTGAACGTGCCCCGGGCGTCGTCTGAGGGCCTGTCCTGAGCTTTGTCGGAGGTTTTATCCCCGGAAATATATTCCCCCGGTATTGCGAACTCGTTTAAGACCGTCCCCCCGGGCGGTATATCCAGGTACGCGCTCAGCTCTTCCCCGCCTGCGCTCAACGACGCGAGGAGCGATTCTTCGGGCCTATCCGAAAAGTTGGAGACCGAAAGCCCGAGTGTCACGGCGTCCTTGCCGTAGCTTGCGTCGATCCCGGTCACGGCGCTGTTCGCCTGAGCGGCTTCCCCGGAGACGTCTATGATCGTGAGCCGGTCCCTTTCGATTTTTTCGTTCTGCCATCCGTTCTTCCGGAGGTCTGTTATGAAGACGACTTCTTTCGTCTGTCCGGGCGCGCCGTCGAGCGCGGAGAAGGCCTCTTCGAGCCGGGCTTCATTTTCGGTGAACGTGTTTGAAATCGTTATTTCGCTCAATTGGTCCCGTAGCGCCTCCTTGCCGCTCGTAGGCGAGAGCCTCCCTTCTTCTCCGGCGACAAGCGGGGCGACTATGCCGAAGCTCCCGTCGGGGAGCGTTTCTATTAATTCCGAGGCTTTCTCCCTCGCTCTCTCGAAGTTGTCCCCGTACCCCATGCTGAATGAGTTGTCCACTATTATCCCGAGCGCCTTCGGGCCGCCGCTTCCGGCGGGGGCGAAAGAGAAGAGCGCGGGCTTGGCGAATACGAGGACGAGCAGCACGATGACACACGCCCTCAGGAGGAGGAGCAGGAGGTCTTTCAGCCTCGACCTCGCCGACGCGTCCCCTTGCGAGGCTATAATGAACCTGACAGCGGGGAATTTTTTTACGACGCCCGACTTCCTCGATATGAGGTGCGCGATCAGCGGCAGGGCGACTGCGGAGATCCCAATCAGAAACAGCGGGTTAAGGAAGGAAAAATTCAATGCCTCTCTCTCTATTTGTCGGCGATCTCGATAAGGGATTCCTCGACCGGCCGCGAGGTCGGCGAGAGCACGTACCTGGATTCGTATTCGTGGCAGAGGAGTTTCAGCTTCCCGGTGAACTCCCTTATTCTTTTCCTGTACCCGTCCCTTACCGCGTCCGTGTCCACTATGACCTTTTCTTCGGACTCCATATCGAGGAATTCGAGCGGGCCGCGGAACCCGAAATCGATCTCGTCCTCGTGGAGCACATGGAATATGACCGTATCTTTTTTTGCCGCCTTCAGCAGCTGGAGCGATTTCTCTATCTCGCTCTCGTCGGTGAGGAGGTCGGACAGTATGATGAAAGACGCGTCCTGCTTGAACACCTCCAGCGCCTTGAGCAGGGGCTCCGTGAGCGTCGTCCCCCCGGACGGCGTCAGCGATTCGAGCTTTTCAAGTATGGGAGTCATATAGGAGTTACCCGCCCTCGGCGGTATGATCGAGAGCTCCATTCCGGAGAATGCCCCCGCGCCGACCGAGTCCCCTTGTCTAAGGAGCAGGTATGCGAGGGTCGCGGCCAGGCTCTCGGCGTAACGGAGCTTCTGAGAGCCGCCCTCGCCATAGCCCATAGAGGCTGAGCTGTCGACGAGGATGCACCAGGCGAGGTTGACCTCGTCCTCGAACTTCTTGACGTAGAGCCGGTCGTGGCGTCCGTAGAGCCGCCAGTCCACCTGCCTCAGCTCGTCTCCCCTGTTGTATTCCTTGTATTCGAGGAAGTCAGGGCTTATGCCCTTGTACAGACTCTTGTGTATGCCGGCCTTCCGGCCCCTTACGCGTGACGGGCTCCTGAAATAAAAGCGCCTTAGACGCGAAGCCGTCTCCATGTCGAGTATGCCGTTTGCCATGATTCAAAATTTAAATGGATTAAATAGAAAGTATAACCGAGGGGGGATGGAGATTCACTAATTTCAGAGCAGGAGATTTTCTATTTCCTTCGTCACCGAATCTTCCCCAAGGTTCTTCGCTATAGATATTTCCTTGACGAGCAGCGTGCGTGCGGAATCCATTATACGTTTTTCCCCGAACGAGAGGTCCTTCTCCCGCTGGAGGTGGTTGATGTCCCTGAGCACGACCGCTACCTCGAATATGTCGCCGCTCTTGAGCTTGTCGGAATATTCGCGGTACCGCTTGTTCCAGCTCTGGCCCCCGTTCTGGTGGTTCGAGTTCTTGATTTTTGTCTTGAGAATATCGTAAATCTTGGTTATCTGCCTCCTGGTGATCACGGGCCTGAGGCCCACGATCTGGGCATTATCGGTCGGGACCATCACGGTTACGTCGCTGTCGACGACCTGGAGGATGTAAAAATTTCTAATTGTTCCGCAGATTTCCTTTGATTCTACCGACTTGATTTGCACTACGCCGTGAGCCGGGTATACAGCTTTGTTCCCTACTTTAAACATTTCGATGTTAGTGACCCCTTTTGTATGATTGGCGGCGCTGCTTCATACAATCTATCACAGTTCGGACCCCAGGTCAACTGGGCCGGAGGCGGCTGGGGCGGGGTCCGGATACGGAAAAACGGGAATTAACGCCGTCCGGGCGGCCCGGAAGACACCTTCCTTACTGTGTAATATGCCCAATTTTCGTCCCTAATCCTTCACGCCCGGCAAGCCCTCCTGGAATAACCTCGCGCCCAGGGGGGAGTCTGTGCGAAATGATAGAAGTGTCCGTAACTCATTAGATTATTTCTGTCCGTTATTCTTGAAATCCATTACTGCATGATATACATTCTTAATTTCCCGCCGCCTGCTTGCGAGCGGAAACAGAGGGAGGTATCAACCGGTGCAGCATATGATCGAAAGAGAGCTTCTCGACAGGCACGGTATCAGGAACCCGGGAAAGGTCTACTATAACACGCCCGTATCCGCCCTCTACGAGGAGGTGGTAAAGAGGGGGGAGGGGGAGATCGCGGAGGGGGGTACGCTCGTTGTGTACACCGCTCCTCACACCGGGCGCTCGCCGCAGGACAGGTTTATAGTGAAGGAGCCGAGCTCCGAGGAAGAGATCCTGTGGGGCCCGGTAAACAAATCCATATCCCCCGCCGATTTCGACTCGCTATACAAGAGGGTCACCGCCCACCTAACGGGCAAGGACCTCTTCGTGAGGGACCTGTACATATGCGCCCACCCGGAATACCGCATGCGGGTCCGCGTGATTAATGAGTACGCGTGGCATAACGTATTCGTCAACAACCTGTTCATAAGGCCTGACCGGGATGATCTCCCCCACGAGTCGGTCGAGTTTACGGTGATCGCGGCGCCCGGCGTCGAGGCCGACCCCGATACCGACGGCACGAGGACGGGGACGTTCATCGTGCTCAACTTCGACAAGCGCGTCGCCATAATAGGCGGCACGCGTTACGCGGGGGAGATGAAGAAATCCGTATTCACCGTGCTCAATTTCCTCCTCCCCAGGGAAGGGGTATTCCCGATGCACTGCTCGGCTAACGTCGGCGGGGACGGGGACGTGGCGCTCTTCTTCGGCCTCTCGGGCACGGGCAAGACGACCCTCTCCGCTGACCCGGTGCGCGCCCTCATAGGGGACGACGAGCACGGCTGGTTCGACCGGGGCGTATTCAACTTCGAGGGCGGCTGTTATGCGAAGGTCATAAAGCTCAACCCGGCGACCGAACCCGAGATATACGACGCTTCGCTCAAGTTCGGCACGGTGCTCGAAAACGTCGAGATAGACCCCAGGACGCGCAGTATTGATTTCGACAGCGACAGGTTCACCGAGAACACGAGGAGCGCGTATCAGTTAGACTCGCTTAAAAATATCGTGCCTGCTGGAATGGGCGGCATACCCGGGAACGTATTCATGCTCACATACGACGCGTTCGGGGTGCTGCCCCCGATCTCCAAACTCACGACCGAGCAGGCGCTGTATTATTTCACGCTCGGCTATACGGCGAAGGTGGCGGGGACCGAGAGGGGGGTGACGGAGCCACAGGCGACGTTCAGCTCCTGTTTCGGCGCGCCGTTTCTGCCGAGGCCGCCTCTGTACTATGCGGGGATGCTGAAGCGGAAGCTCGAAGAAAGCGGCGCTTCGGTGTGGCTCCTCAACACCGGGATCACCGGGGGGCCTTACGGGGTCGGAAAGAGGATGCCGCTCCCTCAGACGAGGGCGCTCGTCAACGCCGCGGTGAGCGGCGAGCTCGACAAGGGGGCGTTCAGGGAAGTGCCCGTGTTCGGGCTCAGGGTCCCGTCTTCATGCCCCGGAGTGGACGACAAGCTGCTTGAGCCGCGGAAGAGCTGGGCCGACCCGGCCGCGTACGATGCGAAGGCGGAGGAGCTCAGGCAAAGATTCGAGCAGGAGTTCGCGAAGCATAGGGCGTGAGTGAGTACCTCCGTAATCCTGTCATTCCCGAAACGATTGAGAGCAAGTAAGCAATCGGTCGCTGCTGGCTGATTGCATGGATATCTATTATCTATGAGCCTTAGTGAAATAAACTAAATCTTAATCGGGAATCTCGTCTTTGCCTTTTAATTCCCTCCCCCTCAATAGGAGGGGGGAGGGTACGGGTGGGGGTGTACTTTAAACTTTCCGTCATAATCCGTACGCATCCGACAATGCGACAGAAGCGACACCCCTATATCCCCGCGGATGTGTCGGATGTCGGAAGACCTAAATCCACCCTGGCCCTCCTTTCGTAAAGGAGGGAATTAAAGATCCCCCCCGCCACCGCCAACCCTGTATACCCCCCTTTGGCGGCGGACGGACACACATAGTGTGTTTTACGATTCTTCTGAAACATCTCTGCCCTGCGAGCTTCCGGTATGTCCGTAGCGGCAGCCTCTCACGGGCTTAGGAAGGATCGAGCGGACATTACATGCTTTTATTGGAAAGGGCGTCGTTATAAGCGGCAATCACATCTTTTCTTGAAAGCGCTCCGACAATCTTCTTCGAGGTTTTCGATTCGAGCACCGGAAGGATTTCTACAGGTTTCTTCTCCCATTTCTTCAAAATGGTATAGAGCGTATCATCGGGGCCTACGGTCATCACGTTCAAGGTGGCCAGCTCTTTTACTACAACCAAATCCTTAATCGATTCCTCGAATATCCACTTTCTAAAATCCTGTATGGATATTATGCCTACAAGATCCCCTGTTTCGTCCACGACCGGGAACGTAGTGAAGCGGCTTTGTGGCAGGTATTCTATCAGCTCCCGGAGTGTCATGCTCTCTGGGATTGTCTCGACGTCTCGTCTCATTATATCTTTTGCCCGCAGTAGGTGTATTATCCGCCCGCCGACTTCTTCTTCGATGTTTATCCCTGCCTTGCTCAGCTCCAGGCTTTCGAGCGAGCCGCCCATAAGAAGCCGTGCTGCCAGACTTCCAAGGACCGAGCTTATCATTATCGGGATTACGACCTGATAGCTTTGGGTCATTTCAAATATCAGGAATATGGATGTGAGCGGTGCCTGTGTTACCGCAGCGAGGAAAGTGCCCATTCCGACGGTTGCATAAGCACCGCTCAGCGCTACTGGACTCGACAAGAGTGTGCCGACGAGTTTTCCGAATACACTTCCCATTGCGGCCCCGATAAAAATAGACGGGGCAAACATACCCCCGGGCCATCCCGAGCCGATTGTAATGGAGGTCGCGACCGGCTTTAGGACTATCAATCCGACTAAAACTAAGATCGGGAGCTCATTTTGCAGAACCTTGTCAACCTGATCATAGCCGTTCCCCAATATATAGGGGAAAAATATCCCGATGATGCCAACGATAAACCCTCCAAGAACGGGATGCAGCCGGGAAGGGCGCTTTAGCCTGGAGAAAGCGTCCCTAACCAGGAAAAAAAGTTTGATAAATCCCGCTGAACAAATTCCCAGGACGATACCGAATAACGCGTAGAAGAAAAGTTCCTTGACGCTGACAAATTGATAAGGCGGCACTAGGAATATAGGCTCATTTCCTCTCAAAGAACGAGACACGACCGTCCCGACAGCTGCTGAAATCACTATAGGGAGGAAACTCCCGACCCTGAAATCCTTGAGAAGCGCTACCTCTTCGGCGAAAAGAACGCCGGCGATCGGCGCGTTGAATGTGGCTGCTATTCCCGCCGCAATGCCGCAGGCCACAAACACCGGTATTTTGCCCCTCGAAACCTTAAATATCTGTCCCATAAAGCTGCCGATTGCTCCGCCTAACTGTGCAATCGGTCCTTCCTGTCCCGCCGATCCACCGAATCCCAGCGTTACGCAGGCGCCAAGGGCCTTTGCGATTGTTTCCTTAGGTTTTAGTATGCCGCCCCTTAAATTTATTTTTTCCAGAAACTTCGTAAAGCCGTATCCCAGAACTTCATTAGGGAAGATATAAGAAAGAAGCAGCAAGATAAGTCCTCCGCAGAGAAGCGGTATTATTACGAACGGGGAACCCCAGTAAGGTAGGACTACTTTGGAATAGAGAAACCCGTAAGTTTCCACAAAAGCGAAGTTCGCGACCCCTGCAAGAATTCCTATAACGATTCCGACGAAAATAAAGAACGCGTACTCATTTGAATAAAAGGAATATAAGCGGCTTTTAGCCGAGGTAGATTGAGATTTTTCTTGTTGATCCATATCGATCCTGTCAGATCGAGAGAGTCTCGAACAACATAGACGTTTATCCGCGTGTTCTTGGCTATTTAATAACTCCTGAATAATTTATCTGTGGATTGAGCTGAAGGAAAGCTTAAATGTCTTAACGGCCTGGTTGGAAATTGCTTCTTTCTTTCTTCAATATATTTATATTATAGTATTAGACGCGCGTGAAAGGAGACGGTTTATGGACTTTCTAAAGAAAGAAGATACGACCCTCGTCGTCGTGGACATGCAGGAGAAGCTGATGTCGGCAATGCCGGATACGGAGAGCGGGGTCGCCGTCAAGAACGTGAAGATTCTCCTCGAAGCGGCGAAGGTGCTGGATATACCAGTCCATGTCACGGAGCAGTACCCGAAGGGGCTCGGGCCCACGATAGGCGAGATAAAGGAATCGGCGGGCGAGGGTTTCCATCCCGTAGAGAAGCTCGTCTTTAGCTGCGCGAGGTCACCCGAGTTCATGGACGCGCTGAAAGACCACGGAAGGAGCTCCGTAATCCTCTGCGGAGTAGAGACTCACGTATGCGTGCTCCAGACCGCGATAGACCTAGTGAACGACGGATACCGCGTTTACGTGCCTGCCGACGCGGTGGTATCGAGAAAGGAAATAGACTGGAAGATGGCGATCGATCTCATGGACAAGGCGGGCGCCGTCATCGGCACGACCGAGGCGTTCCTTTTCCAGCTCCTCGAGCGCGCGGGGACGGACGAGTTCAAGCAGATATCGAAGCTCGTGAGGTAGGGAGGAAGGTTCTTCACCCCCATCCTACCCTTCCCCCCTTGAGGGGGGAAGGAATTAGAAAATAAAAAGTGCAAGAACCGGACGCCCTTAATAAAGTGCAACATTATCACTGTACTTCGGGAAATACTTGCGTCCATGAGGA
>DATIET010000138.1:0-4174 GCA_035455615.1 Thermodesulfobacteriota bacterium | reverse complement strand
GAATACACCCCCTTTTTTTATTACATGTGATCCATGAGAATTCCAGCCTCGTATTATTTATTTAACGTATACAATCAGGAGACCGGAGGAAGTATAAGAAGGGGTGAAAAAAACAAGGGTAAGCCAGCGAAAACGAGTTTCACCGGCTCACCCTATGGAGGATGATGGCTGGCCGATATGAAGAATCCGCAGACTCTTCTCCATGCTACAGGAAATTAGTAATAATCCAAACTACCTAACCATCACCGTAAATCTACAATATAATATAAACCCATTTAAATCGAGAGAACAGAGGACGATAGTACTGATTTTAAGTACTCCTTTTTTCATATACCGGCTCGGTTGTAATACTTTCGTATTAGGACTATGGGTGTAAACACGCTTCCCGGCCGTGAACGGGCGCAGTATAGACAATGACGTTCCCGCCGGCAGGGGATATACAGACGATTGTGGCAGCGCTGCATGTGAGGGCGTCCCATCTTATGGTAATTTTATATCCCAGTGAAAAAAATTATCGATAACTGGGTCCACATACCGGGCATACACTGCGGCTCCGTTGCACTCAGGGACGTGATGACGTACTACGGATACCCGTGGTCGGAAGCGATGTGTTTCGGTATCGGCGCTGGGCTCGGGTTCTACTATACGGTTAAAAACGACATAAGCCCGACGAGGATGATATTCGTAAGGGGGCCCGAGATGGAGCCTGCATTCTTCAGCGTGGCAACAGCAGGTCCCGTATCCTGGAAGCACGCGGACAACGACACACTCGAAACCATAAAGAGGCCGCTCGATAAAGACGCTCCTGTAATAATACAGACGGATATTTATAATCTCGCGTACTACAACTCCTCCACCCATTTCCCCGGGCACATAGTGTCAGTATGGGGTTATGACGATGACGAAGGGGTGATGTATGTCGCGGATACCGGGTTCGAGGGTCTACGCTCCGTGCCCTACGCAGACTTCCTCGATGGTATGGGCTCGAAAGACCCCGCCAACCCCCTCGACTATAACTACATGGATATAAACCCGGACAGGAAAGTGAGACCGCTATCGGAAATCATACCTGAAGCTATACGTCTTAACGCGCTTAGGATGCTCGAAGGGGTAAAAGGGGTGAGGGGAGAATCGGGCGTCCGTATGATCAAGGAGTGGTCGAACGACCTCCCCAACTGGAAGGGCGCCCCCGACTGGAAGTGGTGCGCGCGCTTCGGGTATCAGGTGATAAAAAAAAGGGGGGTCGCCGGTGCGGGATTCAGGTGGATCTACAGGGATTTCCTTAAGGAGGCCGAGGACATCGTCCCCCGGCTCCGCGGGCTCGGACTCCCGGCGAGGATGGACCATATAGGGAATAGGTGGAGCGGCGTCGGGGCCACCCTTAAGGAAATCAGCGAAAATGAGCGTCCTGACGAGGGGCTCCTCCGGGACGCCTCGGCAAGGGCCGACGAGCTCTGGGCCCTCGAGCTCGATTTTTACAAGACAGTCATAGAAAAAGTCTGAATGAACAAATCCATGAAACTCCTTCTCTTCGACATCGACGGCACGATACTCCTCACAGACGGCGCGGGGACGAGGGCCGCAAACCGCGCGTTCGAGAAGGTCCATGGTCTCGGAGACGCCATGAAGGGCATAGACGCGGCGGGCAAAACAGACCCGCTGATACTGAGAGAGATGTACGCGAACGGGCTTTCGAGGGACTACACGGACGAAGAGGCTGGGGAATTATACAGGGAATACGTTTTATTCCTCGAAGAAGAGGTTGAAAATTGCCGGATAGAGATAATGCCGGGAATCCCTTACCTGCTCGAGAACCTTTCGTCGAGAAAGGACGTGATGCTCGGTCTCGCCACCGGAAACATAGAGCAAGGCGCGCGTATAAAACTGAGGAAATCGGGGCTCGACGCTCACTTCAGCGTCGGGGGCTTCGGCTCGGACTCGGGCAGCAGGGAAGCGCTCATCAGGGTCGCCATTGAGCGCGCAAAAAATCGCTTGAGGGATTCACAGGGATTTGAGAAAGTATACGTAATCGGCGATACGCCCCACGACATAATTCACGGGCGTGCGGCCGGGGCGGTTACGGTAGCGGTCGCCACCGGGAGATATTCGCTCGCGGAGCTCAGGGAGCACCGTCCGGATTACCTCTTCGAGCACCTCGCAGATTATGAAAACGTGATAAAGATATTCGATCGATAGCAGGAGCTATAACAAGCGCCTCAGAATAGAGGCAAGCCTTTCGTAATCGTCCTTAAGGTATCTCGACAGGCTTTTTCCCATCCTGACCATGAAGTCCTTATCGTTTTTCCTCGCCCTCTGCGCGCCCAGGAGCGATGATATGATGAGGTCGTCTGCGGGCACGTTCGGAGATGTAATAATAGCCCTGAGAAAAAAATCCTCAGAGGAGAGCGCTTCCTTCTCCTCGTCCGTGCACTCGAGAACGAAGGAATGTATGGGCGGGGGGAGGGGCGAGAGGGCGAACCTTATTTTCCCCCGGTCGAGATAACCCAGAGTGAGCACGTGGAACTCGGTCTTCAAGAGCTCGAATATCTGGGGCTGCTCTCTTCTCAGCTCCTCCATGCTCATATCGTAGGCGTCGGGTTTTCTCCCGGGCTCCCTGCTCCCCGTGATTATTTCGTAGACGAGCCCGTAAATAGGAGAGCCGGCGTCCGTCCTTACGAAGCTCCCGAAGGAAGGGGCTTCCCCCACCCTGGGGGACCGTGCGACGAAACCCTTCGTACCCGATTCTACGACTTCTCCTATATAATCGCTCATACGCCCGGAATCCTCTTTGACAATCCTTTCCTCGATACAGTAACCGCGAAATCGGACTTGACCATCGCTTCCCTTATCAGAGAAAAGAAGAAATCCCTGTCCTTCGCCTTCACCACCGCCTGCTCGTGCGCCTCGGCGATTGACACCGGATAACCCTTCCCTTTTTTCGCCTGATCGAATATGAGGGTGTGTACGAGCGCCAGCAGCCTGCCGTCCTCGGCGACCCATTTCGGGACCTCGACCCTGGCTATTTCCTCGCCGATATTTATATAGAAGAAATAAATATGGTGCTCTCCGTACATCTCCAGTATCTTCGACGAGCTTTTGAAAACAGCGGACGCCTCGCCGGTATCGAGCACGGTAGAGAACAGGAACCTGTCTGTCAGCCCTTCGATCGGAGAGCAAGGGAGCTCGGGGAGCTCCGTATAAGGGCACTGGTTGCAGAAGCTCACCTTCTCGGGACATAGTCCCACCCTGAGCGCGTTTATCACGTCGGTGCTCCCGGGATAGCTTATGTATCCCGCTACGGGAATACGGAGGGCCCTGAATTCTTCCAATATGCGGAGGAACGGGACCATGATGCCGTCCCTGAAGTCGGGCGGGGAGGCCTCGAGCCTCCAGAGAATAAGCGTTCCGTCGGAAAGGGCGATAGTGTTTCCGTCCGCTTCGTTACTTTTTACAAGTTGTAGGATTCTCTCGAATTCCATCAGCGTTCTCTTGAGCGATATAACGTCGCTATCGGCGGGGACCTTTTTCCCTCCCCATGTCGTGAACCTGTCCTCGTCCCTGTAGAAGAGCGACGGCCCGGAGCTAAGCTCGGCCCTGGCCTCATCCCCGTATGTGAGCGTGATCGAGCTGATGTTGATAAGGTAACAGGGCAGCGCCTCGTGCCTGTCGGGGAATATCTGAGAGCCGTCGGAGGATACGGCGGTGTAGCTACGAGGGCGCTCGGGAAGAGGGCTCGCACTCGCGGGCGGCGAGGAAATTCCGGCTACGAGCCAGGAAGTCCTGCTCTCCTCGACCTTCCGGGAGAGCCCCTCCCAGTCCTCCGATTTAAGTCTCAACTCCTCTTTGGCGAGCCTTATCTTATCCGTAAGCTCGCCGGCGAAGTCCTTACGCTCCCTTATCATCGAGTCGATTTGTGATTTTACAAGGTGGAAGTTAAGCACAGTTGGGGAAAAGATAACACACTTTGAAGGCGTTATAAATCAGAGGAGGTCGGCCCCACCCGCCCCCTATAAAAAGAAGGCGGGCAATTCCTTGAGGGAACGCCCGCCTCTGAGTCTTATATTCTTTTTATTCTTTTTGGGATCTTGGATTACATCATGCCGCCCATGCCGGGGTGCATGCCGCCCATTCCCCCAGCGCCGCCTCCGCCGCCCATCTCTTCCTTCGACTGCGG
>DATIET010000137.1:0-3289 GCA_035455615.1 Thermodesulfobacteriota bacterium | reverse complement strand
CAGTCATCGAGATTATGGAACGCACCCTCTGGCTCACGTCGAAAACCCCCCTTTCTATAAGCTCATTCGTTTCGGGCACCACAACCATTCGGAGCCCTGTTAGGCTTCCGGAAGGGGATTTCAAGGGTATCACGCAGAGCTCCCTCAGGACGGGGCTGTCTTTATAAAGATTTTCGACGTCCTCGGGGTAGATGTTCTTGCCCGACGGAAGGACAATGACCTCTTTTAACCTGCCGGTTATATATACGTTGCCGCCTCGGTCAAGATTCCCAAGGTCCCCCGAGTAAAGCCAACCGTCTCTCAAGAGCTCACGCGTCGCGGGCTCGTTTTTATAGTAGCCGGGCGTGATATTCGGCCCCTTTATACAGACCTCGCCTACACCGGATGAGTCCGGGTTGTCTATTTTTATTTCCACTCCCGGAAGGGGTTTCCCGGCGCTCCCCGGTACGGGCTTATACGGAGAAGTGAGCGTCGATACGGCTGTAGTCTCCGTAAGTCCGTACCCTTCCGCCATGCGGAATCCCAGAGAGAGGAAGCTGCCGAAAATCCTGGGGTCGAGCCTGGCGCCGCCCGAGGTGAAGAATCTGAACTGCCCGCCGAAGGGCTCATGAATTCGTCCGAAGAATATCTTGCCGAGTCTAAAGCCCAGTGTCCTCCAGCCGAATTCGGAAATTTTGAAGAGGATTTTAAATATCAGCCTTTGCAGGAGGGGGAGGCGCTCTGCTCTTTTCACTATTTCGTTGTAAAGGAGCTCGAAAAGCCTTGGTACTCCGGGGAATATCGTGACGCCCGTTTCTCTGACCGCGGCCAGCAGGTCTCCGCTCTTTAGCGATTCCGAGAATGTCACCGTTGCGCCGGCGAACAAGGGGGATAGCAGTGTGACGATCGATGAATATCCGTGGTGAAGCGGAAGGATGTTCAGTATATTATCACTTGGCGATACATCGACCGATTGTAAAATAGCGGCCACGGTGCTGAATACATTGTCATTTGTCAGCTGCACGCCCTTCGGGATTCCTGTGGTGCCGGACGTGAACAGTATAGCCATTACGTCGTCAGGCTCAGGCACGTGGGGCTCGATCAATCCGTTGTCAGCCGCCCCGCCGGTTACGGGCTCTAACGTGATTACATTTATACCTGCGCTTTTCCCGCTTAACTCATCTTTGAGCTTGTCTGAGCGGGAGGGGTCCGTCAGCACCGCCCTGGCTTCGGAGAAATTAAGAAAGTTGATAATTTCACGGGCGCCGAACAGTGAGTCGAGAGGGACGACGACGGCTCCTAAAAAGTGGATAGAGAAATAGGAGATGACCCAGTTGACTGAATTCTCGCCGTAAAGTGCGATACGGTCTCCTGCCTTAAATCCCATCCTGGCGAGTTTCGATTCCATCATGAGGCAGCTCCGGTATAAGTCCCGGAAGCTCACCCGCAGGTAGGCCCCTTCTTTATTTCTGTAAATCAAGGCGATTTTATCGGGCTCTTTCTCGGCCCAGTACCTTAGTCTCTGTGCAAGCATTGGCTGACTCCCGAACCCATAGTAATAATTTAATTAAGACGGCGTCAGGAATCCATTGGATCGGGGGATTAGTTAATAATATATTAACGGGGGACAAAATTATTGCCGGATTTACAATCATAAAACCATCGCCCCTATTTCGTTCCGGCAAGACGTATGAGGGCCGCCCGTCCGTCGACCGGGGTAATCCCGCGAAAGAACGGAACTCCCGTATCCGGTACTCACTTTCGAACGTGCTACAGGGGTCGGGATACGGTAAATCTTATGCCGCCCCATGACGGATGCCCGCTCCGGCATAGAAACAGAGGGCATCCGTATTCGAGGTCATCGTGCATAGCGCATCATTTGGCTGATTTTTCCAGGTGTCCGCCGAACTCGTAGCGCATGGCCGAGAGGAGTCTGTTCTGGAATTCCGCATCTCCCCGGGAGCTGAACCGCGCATAAAGCGCCGTGGACAGGACAGGCACGGGTACGGCTTCGTCGATCGCGGCCTTGATAGTCCAGCGCCCCTCGCCCGAGTCCGAAACCCGACCGGCGAAATTGGAGAGAGCCGGGTCCTCGAACAACGCGGTCGCGGTCAGGTCGAGGAGCCAGGACGCTATGACGCTTCCTCGCCTCCACACCTCCGCGATGTCGGGGAGATTAAGGTCGTACTGGTAATGCTCGGGGTCGCGAAGCGGCGTGGTTTCGGCGTCGATCTCGCTCTTCTGCTTGCCGATATTCGCGGCCTTGAGCACGCCAAGCCCTTCGGCGTAAGCGGCCATTATTCCGTACTCGATGCCATTGTGGACCATCTTTACGAAGTGCCCTGCGCCGTTAGGGCCGCAGTGCAGGTACCCCTGCTCCGCAGTGCCGCCGGCCTTGCTCCTTCCCGGGGTGCGGGGGATGTCACCTGTCCCCGGCGCGAGTGTGGCGAATACGGGGTCAAGGTGCTTTACTATATCGTCTTCCCCCCCGATCATCATACAGTATCCGCGCTCGAGTCCCCAAACGCCTCCGCTCGTTCCCACGTCCACGTAATGTATCCCTTTCGGAGCGAGCTCCTTTGCCCGCCTTATGTCGTCCACGTAATAGGAGTTGCCGCCGTCGATCAGGATGTCCCCCGGCTCGAGAAAGGGAGTTATCTCGGAGATCATCTCGTCGACTGCCGCCGCCGGGACCATCATCCAGATCACACGGGGTTTCTTAAGCTTCTTCGTGAAATCCTCAAGTGAGGAAGACCCGACTGCTTTTTCCTGAACGAGTCCCTCGATTGCCTTCTGCGACCTGTCGAAAACCACGCACTCGTGGCCTCCCTTGATGAGCCTTCTCACCATATTTGCGCCCATTCGTCCTAGTCCAATCATCCCAAGCTGCATAATTGCCTCCGTGTTGAATTGAGATTCAGGTGTTCCGCATTAGAGTTTAGTGCACGTCTTGGTCGATGACAAGGCTGTACGGTCCGGGTTCATATATCGGTCATTTTGTGCCGTGCTGATCGCAGGCCTGAAGTCGATTGCGGAGAGAACCTGGCGTATACGGATTACCGCAGATTATGCTTCAGGCCGACGCCGTATATTTACGGCTATGAATCTGTGCTCGAATGAAAAAATAGAATTCGTTTTAATAAGTAAGAAGTTGACCGGACTGGAAATGGGATTAAAGAGGGAGACTCGTGATCTCCCTCCTGGATTTTAGTTGCCTGTTCTAATCTACGACTAGAACCCAGCCGTAATTATTGCCTTCGATCTTCCCGGCCATGGTGACGTTCTCCCTCTCCGGCATCAGGGATACCTT
>DATIET010000136.1:0-3591 GCA_035455615.1 Thermodesulfobacteriota bacterium | reverse complement strand
CCACGACCTCCTTTTTCAGCATCAGGTTCTTAACGTTCTGATAGGGTATAACGGCCCCCTGCTCGCCGGTAATGCCTTTTGCCTTGCACACGTCGTAGAACCCTTCGACCTTTTCGTTCACCCCTCCGATCGGCTGTATCTGTCCCTTCTGGTTCACGGAGCCCGTGATCGCGAGGCCCTGCTTTACGGGGACGCCGGACAGGCTCGAGAGCAGCACTATGAGCTCGGCCGCAGAAGCGCTGTCCCCGTCGATCGTTTCGTAGCTCTGCTCGAACCCAATGCTCGCCGAGAGGCTGAGCGGCTTGTTCTGAGCGTACCTGGCCCCGATGTATCCGCTCAGGATAAGGACGCCTTTATCATGGATATTACCGCTCATCCTCGATTTCCTCTCGATATTCACGACGCCTTCCGTGCCCATGAAAGTTTCGCACGTTATGCGCGACGGTTTGCCGAACGCGTAGTCCCCCATGTTATACACCGCGAGCCCGTTTATCTGCCCTGTCACCATGCCCTCCGTATCGACGAGCAGTACCCCCTTTGCGATCAGCTCCTGAATCTTTTCTTCCACCATGTTCGATCTGTAGATCTTCTCCTCGATCGCCTTCTCGACGTGCGCCCGTTTTGTCAGCCCGTCCCCGCCGTCCTTCTTCGCCCAGTAATCCGCCTCTTTCAGGATTTTAGTAATGGAGCCCAGCTGTACCGACAGCTTGCTCTGGTCACCCGACAGTCTCGACGAATACTCGATCATCGTTTCGAGCCCGCTCCTGTCGAACGGTTTCAATCCGTCCCTGTCGCATATCGACTTTATGAAGCAGGAGTATTGGGACAGAGTGGCGTCGTTCCTGTCTACGACCGAGTCGAAGTCGGCCTTCACCTTGAAGAGCTTCCTGAAATCCTCATCGTAGGCGTAGAGCATTTGATAGAGATAGGAATTTCCGGCGATTATCACCTTGAGGTCGAGTTTTATGGGCTCGGGTCTCAGCCCTATGGTGCTCGAATATCCGAATTGCTGATACAGGTCCTCTATCCTGAGCTCCTGGTTCTCTATGGCCTTCTTGAGCGAGTCCCATACGAAAGGGAACTTGAACATATCGAGCGCTTCGAGCACGACGTAACCGCCGTTCGCCTTGGCGAGGGAGCCCGGGCGTATCATGGTGAAATCCGTGAACAGCGCCCCGAACCTGACTTCTTTCTCTATCGAGCCGAAGAGGTTCGGGTACGTGGGGTGCGACTCGAATATTACGGGAGCCCCTTCCGTAAGCGAGTTGTCTATGAATACGTTGACCTTGTACTCGGTAAAAGTCGGGGGCTGCTGCTGGGGCATCCTGAAAGCGAAAGGCATCCCCGCCGCCTGTGTGTTCTTGTCAGGCAGGAAGTTGTCTATGTTTTCGAGTATGTGTTTCTGGACCTGATCGAAATAATCGATTATCTGCGGGAACATCTGGTATTTCTCACTAAGGCCTTCGATAAGGCCCCGGACCGCGAAGAGGGCGACCCGTCTCTCTAGCTCCTTTAACCTCTCGGCAGCCTCGTTCTCTATTTTCCGGGCCGCTTTCAGGGCTTCCGCGACTTCGTTGTCCGTCTTTTCTTTTCTATTTACGATGTCGTTCCTGGCAGCTTCGTCGAGGGCGGCGTATTGCTCCTGCGAGACGGGCTTTCCCTCAAGGAGAGGGATCGTGATAATCCCCGTCGGGGAAAATTGTATCTGTATGTTATTCTCTGCGGCCTTCTTCTGGAGCTCCTCGAAGAGGACGTTCTTCTGCCTCTGGAACTCGTTCATAACGCCCTGCTTCTGCTCCTCGAACTCCTTGCTCTCGAATGCCCTCGGAATGTCGGTCTTCAGTATCTGAAGGAAGTCCTCCATGTCTTTTCTGAAAAGCTTTCCCCTGCCGGTCGGCAGCTCGACCGCCTTCGGCTCGTTCGGGTCCTGAAAATTATAAACATAGCACCAGTCTTTCGGCGTGGGCCTGGTCTTGGCCACCCTCGAAAGCATGGTCTCTATCGTCGTCGATTTTCCCACCCCGGTCGGTCCCACTAGAAAAATATTGTATTCGGCGTAATCCATCCCTATACCGAACTCTATCGATTCGACGGCCCTTTTCTGACCTATGAAGTCCGTGCACGGAGGCAGGTCGTCCGTGGTCTTGATATTGAGCTGGCTGAGATCGCAAAACCTGTAGACCTGTGAGGCTTTCAGTTCCTGAACCTTTCTCATCGTATTCTCCTCTCCCGAGCCTGTAACCCCTGTATGAATATTAATTCTAAATCAGCGTGAAATAGTACCATCTTGCGATACCCCGTTCAAAATGGTATGAACTCTCCATCGCGGATCCGGGCATATCCAGATTATTCTGTATTTACGCTAAAGACGCAAGTCATTTTAACCCGGTTCCCCGGGTTCCGTCTCCCGTTCCCGGGTTCCTTTTAAAAATTATCATTTTGTTTATCATTATTGCCTGATTATACGGGAATGACCCTGAACGGACATACCGTTTCATTTAACGATGGAGAGGACTCGATTGAGACATCTTACCGCGCTAACGGTTCTGATATCGGCTTTTATTATTCTGTCATGCGCTTCGCCCGGCCCGAGATATGACGGAGAGACCGGGAAGGGCCCCCTCTTCCCTGTGGAAAAAGACTTTAAATGGGGGTTTATAGACAGGAGTGGGGATCTCGTAATACCGTATAAATATGAAGGTGCTGTAGATTTCTCGGAGGACAGGGCGCTCGTCAAAGCAGACGGCAAATGGGGTTATATAAACGAGTTCGACATAATGGTCATAACGCCCGGGTTCGAAGAGGCGCAGAAATTCTCGGAAGGGTTCGCCCAGGTCAAGATAGACGGCCGTTACGGATACATAGATAGAGTCGGCAGGGTCGTTTCCGAGCCCCGGTTCGAGAAGTCGGAGCCCTTCTCCGAAGGCCTGGCCGGCGTGAAAATCGACGGCAGGTGGGGCTATATAAACAAAGACGGGAAAATGGTTATCACGCCTCGTTACGACAGGGCGTTCAGCTTCTCGGACGGCTACGCGCTCATCGTGGTCGACGGCAAGGGCGGGTACATAAAGAAAAACGGGAAGGTCTTCATCAAACCCGAATACGAGTGGGCCGAGGGGTACTCGGAGGGGCTCGCCTGCGTTCTCGTCGACGGGAAGTACGTGTATCTCGACAAATTCGGCGAGGTAAAGCTGAAGACCGACTTCGAAGGCGCGAGGCATTTCAAAGAGGGCGCGGCCGCTGTTACGAAGAACGGCAGGCAGGGTTTTATAAACAAGGGCGGGCTCGTTATAGTACAGCCGGAATACGAAGAAGCGGGTGACTTTTCCGAAGGGCTCGCCACGGTAAGACAGAACGGCAAGTGGGGTTTCATCAACAAGAGGGGGGAGGTCGTCATAGCGCCCCAATTCCAGACCGCGGTCAGCTTTTCGGAGGGACTCGCGATAGTCGAGCTTGGAAACGGCAGCTGGGGCTACATAGACAAAAAGGGGAAATTCGTATGGAAATCCTTCGAATGAGTAATATGCTGCCGAAAGCCGCCCGTCACCCGGCGCCTATCTTTTGAGCCTTTTCCTCGACTGTCTCCCCTTC
>DATIET010000135.1:0-5282 GCA_035455615.1 Thermodesulfobacteriota bacterium | reverse complement strand
CATTTCCTCCAGAAATCGAAGGGAGGGAAAGGGGTCTTGCTGAGCGGCGCAGCAGGGGTGAGGAACGGCAGAGTTACGGTCATCGGAGGCGGAACTGTCGGTCTTAACGCCGTGCTCTCGGCCCTGGGTCTCGGCGCGGAAGTGACGGTCATAGACAACAAGCATCAGAAGCTCGAATTCTTCTACGAGCACTTCGAGGGCAGGGTCAGAACGCTCCCTTCATACCCGGAGGTGATTTCGGATGAGCTCGCAAAATCCGACCTCGCCGTGGGTGCGGTGCTGGTGACCGGGGCCAAAGCCCCGAGAGTAATAACGAAAGATATGATCGCCGGTATGGAAGCGGGGAGCGTATTCGTGGACGTGGCCATAGACCAGGGAGGGTGCTCGGAGACGAGCGTGCCGACCACACACGACTCCCCGGTATACAAGACGCTCGGGGTAACGCATTACTGCGTGACGAACATGCCCGCTCTCGTTTCTGTTACCTCGACCTATTCCCTTTCGAACACGATACTCCCCTATGTGGCGGCGCTCGCAGAAGGCGGGATCGAGCGCAACGAAGCGCTTTTAAAAGGAATAAACGTGGATAACGGCGAGCTCAGGATTAATATCGGGTAAAAAATCTCGCGGCAAACCGGGCATCGAATTCTTATTATTCGGATTATGAAAATTCCACGAGATGTTGGATAATTTCAAATACGTTGACAATTTATGTCATGTGGCGACAAATATTTGCGGCAAAATTCCAATCTTGGACTTTGTTTGTACTTAACCATCGTTTTTCATTAAAAATTTTGAATGCTCGCGGGTGGCATAAACATTGCAGCTTTATATTCAGGGGTTATTCTTGAAATCACGCCGGTAACTGCTTATTGGAGGAAAAATACGATGGCTAGTTATGTTAAGCTTGCGACAAGGTTTTTAATCGCCTTTTTACTTTTTCTTGTTATCCCTTCCATCGAATACATGTCCTATGCGGACGAAGAATATGTTACGGATGAGCTGATCGTAAAAATGAAGAGCGATGCGAACCAATCGGCTGCCGTAGAGCAGATTCAATCGAGGGGCGCCCTAGTAAGCAAGTCCTTCTCCGATCTGGGGATAATGCTGGTTCAGGTAGCGCCAGGGGATACGATCGAGGACATGCAGAGGTCGCTCGAAGCCGATCCCGATGTCGAATACGTCGAAAAGAATTACATAGTGTATGCGGACCTGACCCCTAACGATCCGAGATACGGTCAACAGTCTTATTTGGGCGTGATAGACGCACCTCTGGCATGGAACTCCGAAATCGGTGTTTCGAACGTAGTGATCGCGGTTCTCGATACAGGAGTGGAAACGGTGCACGAGGACATCTCTGGCAAGACGCTTCCGGGCTGCAGCGTCATCGGCAGCTTTACCGAAAGCAGCTGCGGGACGAATGTAGACGACAATAACGGGCACGGGACCGGGGTTGCAGGCACGGCGGCGGCTAAAACGAACAACGGGCTGGGTGTTGCCGGCTTATGCTGGAATTGTCCGATCCTTCCCGTAAAGGTGCTGGGCGACAACGGATCGGGTTCGCTTTCGGACACGATCGAGGGGATAAATTTCGCCCGTACATACGCCTTGAATAATCCTGCCAAGAAAGTAGTTGTAAATATGAGCCTTGGCAGGGACTGTCAGTCTTCCGGTGTAACGCAGGCCGAGCAGGACGCTATTACTGCGGCGTGGAACGCGGGCGTTCTTGTCGTCGCATCCGCCGGGAATTCGGCAAACAGCAATCTTCAGTGTCCGGCCGCAGCAAATCATGTTATAGCCGTGTCGGCGACCACTAACAGTGATACGCTTGCGAGCTTTTCGAGTTACGGGAGTTTCGTCGATATAGCCGCCCCGGGGGTTGGTATCCACAATGCATTCGGGACGTCTAACCTCGCCGGGAGCTATTACACGAACTGGTCAGGTACGTCGTTCTCCGCTCCGATAGTAAGCGGAGTAGCGGGGCTTGTATGGTCGGTTAACACCGCACTTACGAACGCTCAGGTTGATCAGATTCTGAGGGACACGGCCGAGAATATCGGTTCGTCGCTCTACTTCGGGGAAGGGAGGGTAAATGCAGATTTTGCGGTGGACCTGGCTTCTTCGGGCAGTCCTGCCCCTCCGACGCCTGCCCCGACAGCACCTCCGGCGCCTACCCCGACGGCCCCTCCGGTAGCGAGCGGAACTCTGAGCGGATTTAACCCCGGAACGGCAGGGGTCAAGAATTCATTGACTGTGACAGGGGCTCCTAAAGGCGCAGTTGTGAGATTCTACTATTCGAGATATACGGGGACGTCTTCCATTTCCAGCGGGGTGTGCAAAGGGAAAGCGCTGAATTTAAGAAGCCCGATATCGATCGGTTCCGCTGTCGCGGATTCGACCGGGAAAGCCACCATAAATCCCACGCTTTCGAGCACCCTGGGCGGAAGGACCATATACATTCAGTCGAAGGTAGAGGCCTCGTCGTCGTGCAAGATTACAAACCGGGTGAAGCAGACGATCAAGAGGAAATCGGGATCTTCTTCGAGTCCGATCTTTTTTTTTCCGGTAGTCCTTAATTATTAGTTTTTGTATCCCGCTATGGCCGCAGATTGATCTCGGTCAGGGTTCCGGTACAATACAGGGTCCTCCGGAGCGGTAAGGAGGGGGTATTTTAACCGGCCAACATATCGGCAGGTCGGGTTTTTTCGAAAATTAATTATCGAGCCCCGACTACCGCAAACTTTCTGGTTGAAATTAATAATCTGATAGCAATAAATAGGGTCCGGCGGCTAATTGTCTGACTTTTGCCAATTTCCGCCGGAACTTGACACGGATATTTTTATCTAAATACTATAAGACTTCATGACGAAAATTCTCGCGGTCCTCATTCTCACAGCTTCCCTGCTCTTTGTAATCAATTGCGGCTCGAAAAAAGTTCCGAAGGACCTCACCGACGAGCAGCTCTATGACGCCGCGATTAAGGAGCTCACGGCCGACAAGGGCGGATTCCCGTGGATTTTCAGGGGCAGGGATTACGATATGATCTTCGCCTACCTGAAAGAGATACAGCTCAGGTACACCTACAGCCCGTATGCGGCGCTTGCAGAGCTCAGGACAGGCGACGCGTACTTTCAAAAAGAAGAGTATGAACAGGCGGCGATCGAGTACGAGGAGTTCCTGAAGCGGCATCCCGGCCATGCGGAAGCCCCCTATGCCACATACAGGCTCGCTCTTTCCTATTATAAGGAGATCAAGAGCCCGGACAGGGACCCGCTCGATACCAGGCTCGCCCTTCAATGGTTTAATACCTTTATAGAAAAGTACCCTGATTCCCCGCTCGCGCCCGACGCGCGCGAGAGGGCTCTCCGATGCCGGGACAGGCTCGCCCGTAGAGAGATATACATAGGCAATTTCTATTCGCGGCGAGATAATTACAAGGCCGCGGCGGACAGGTACAAGATCGTGGTGGACGATTATAACGATACCCAGAGATACCAGGAAGCGCTCTATCTCCTCGGCAAGGCGTACGCAAAATCAGACCAGTATGATCTCGCCAGGCAGGCCCTCAACCGCCTCGTTCAGGAATACCCCAATGAAAAGTATTCCGGCAAAGCCACCTCGCTCCTGAACGATATCCAGGGCAAGACCGCTCCACCCCCGCAGGAAGAAAAGAAGGAAGAACCCGCACAACCGCAGCAAGGATGAGAATTCTCCGCTTTGTCTTTCTTATTTCTTTGTTCTTTGCCGTCTCTTGCGGCGGCGATCGGGACAAGGCGATCGAAGAGGTCATGACCAAGAGGACCGAGGCTTTCGAAACGAAGGACGTGGACCTCTACATGTCGCTGATCGCGCCCGGTTACAAGCAGGAGAAGAAAGGTAAAGTCATCGGGCGCGAGGAGATTAAAAAGAATTTCGAGGTAAACGTAAAGCTCTTCGATACCCTCCACATCACTCATACCGACAGGACCGTCTATCAGGACGGCGACAGGGCCGAAGTCTTCCAGAAAACACTCGTCGACGCCCTGGACGACGAGGGTAAGAGCAAGTTCAGGCTCAAGGAAAAGATATTGCTGGCCAGGGAAAACGGTAAGTGGGTCATTGTCAGGGAATCCGACGAGGATTTATTTTACGGATACGTTTTTGGACGCAGTAAAGATTAGCTTCGCTCTTTACATACCGAACTGCCTTTCCACCTCTTCCTGCTCTTCCTTACAGCTTATGCAGAGGGTAGTCTCCGGCCTTACCTCGAGCCTGACTTCGCCGATTTCCTCCCCGCATAACTCGCATACTCCGTAAGTCCCGTCCTCTGTTTTTTGAATAGCTTTCTGTATCTTTTGTATAAGCTTCCTTTCCCTGTCCCGTTTGCGGAGCTCTATCGTACTGTTGGATTCGGAGAGCGCCCTGTCGAGCGGATCCGGAAACGTGCCGTTGCCCTCGCTCATACGCGTAACGGTATCCTCGGCGATACCCAGAAGGTCGGCCATCCTTTTAATGAGAATTTCCCTGAAGTGCTTGAGCCTTTGCTTATCCATCAAAAAATTATAGCACTTATGGCAAATACTGTAAAACGCGGCCGGGGCCTGCGTCCGGGCATCGATCGAATGCGCTGCATGCCGTATATCCGCTGAGCGCGCCGTATCTTGCAAATTATATAGTTGGTATTTCTCTGTTATTATAATGGACTGTACGGAAAGACCATACGGGGGATTATTGCACAAATTATCGAAGATCAGATTCAGGACCTCGGGAAACTCGGTTTCGCTCTTTTCCGACTTCCTTCTCGGGCTGGGCTCTCTGGGAGTTTCCGAAGACGTAAAAGAGGACGGAGTCTGCGAGATCTCTTCATACTTTCCTATGGAGACCGATCTATCGTCTGTAATGCGGAGCCTCGGGGACTATGCGGAGTTCGTCGAGGACCACGTCACCGGCGAAAAACTGGTTACATTGGGGGTGGAGCATATAGACCGTTCCAGCTGGGAGGTCTGGAGGACGGTTCTGACGAAGGTAAGAGCCGGCGATAAGGTAGTGATCGTGCCGCCCTGGGAGAAACACGCGCCCGAAGCAGGTGAGGTGGTAATCGAAATAAATCCTTCGCTTGCGTTCGGGACGGGACACCACGAGACGACGAGGCTTTGCATCGCTTTCATCGAGGATATCGTCAGGGCCGGGAACGTGAAGAGCCTGCTCGACGTCGGATGCGGGAGCGCGATACTCTCCATCTCCGCTTATAAGCTCGGCGTAGAGGACGTGACGGGCTTCGATACCGATCCAATTGCTATCTC
>DATIET010000134.1:0-2473 GCA_035455615.1 Thermodesulfobacteriota bacterium | reverse complement strand
GGCTCCTTCTCTCTATATTCCGTTTTCATTTCGTTTTCTATTTCGCGCCCCATCCGCCGTCGACCGTGAGCATGTGCCCGGTGATGAACCCTGCGTTCGCGCCGGCGAGAAAAAGCACGGCATGCGCCACCTCGGAGGCCCTGGCCAGCCTTCCCATCGGGTGGAGCGAGTTCATGAACCTCATGCCTTCCTCCTCGCCGACCCTCTTCAGATAACCCTCCGTGACGAGGGGCGTCATAGTCGTCCCGGGGCAGACCGCGTTCACGGTGATACCCTTTTCTGCGTACTCGAGAGCCATACTCTTCGTGAGCTGCACCACAGCGCCCTTGGATGCCGTGTACGCTGCCAGGTAGGGGAAACCTTTCATGCCGATTATCGAAGCGTTGTTCACTATCCTTCCTTCTCTCCGCTCTATCATGTGCGGTATTACGAATTTACTCATGAGCCACGTGCCCCTCACGTTGATGTCGAATGTCCTGTCCCACACCGCGGTCGGGGTCTCGTGCGTCGTCCCTGGATGAAGCACCCCGGCGTTGTTGAACAGCACGTCCACCTTCCCGTGTTTCCCGAGGGCGTAATCGACCGCCGCCCTGCAGTCCTCTTCCCTCGATACGTCGGACGCAGTGAACTCGATCTCGAGCCCAAGTCCCGCGGCCTCGGCTTTCACTTCGCCGAGCTTATCCTTTCTCCTGCCCGTTATGAGGACCTGCGCCCCTTCTTTCGCGAACAGAAGCGCCGTTTCCTTTCCTATCCCGGTGCCGCCCCCTGTGACTATTACGCTCTTGCCTTTAAATCTCATTTCGCATGCTTTATAAATATTCATCGTTACTTATCAATATCTATATAATATATACTGCGAATTTGGCGAAACGACTTATACCTCTAAAAAGATGTGCTTTTCTTAATATCTACGGGGAATACGGGCGAGAGGGATTAACCGGCCGATTGGACCGGTATGGACAAGGGGGATTTTTCTTGACTCGGTGAGACATTTGACGGCCCGGATTCCGCGATGCATCGGATATTCAATTTGGGGCAGGCTCTCCGGTGTACCGCCTCTTCCACTCCCCCGTCAGCACCGCCTTTCTCTTTCCGCAGCCGTCGCCGAGGGGGATGAACGACAGGACCCCCGATTTTACGAGGAACCTGTACCTGCCCGCGCCACCGCAAGAGCTGTCCTCGAACGTTATGTCCCGCCCCGAGAGCCTGTACTTACCCGCCGATCTCTCGTGTCCCCCGGCCTCTCCCTTAAAGGTGAATTCGAAGGTCGAGCCCGGTCCGAAAGTGAGGTAGCCCTCGAACGACCCGTCTTCGCCCATTATATTCCTTTCCCAGGTCCCGCTTAATTCTTTCCTGGTATTCTCCGAATCCCCGCAGCCCGAGGTCCAGAGGATGAGCGTAACGAAGAGTAATGCGGATAGTCCCCGCGCTTTTCTCATTCTCCCCGCCTGAAACGCTTGAGAATTCTATTCCCGCTATTTATATTCTAACAGTAAAAACGCCGTCTCCGAACCCTGAAGCGGTAATAAACCCCGCGCGCCTGCCGCCCGCTTGCGATCGTTCTCATTCGGGTATCGGGCAAGGTGTTATATATCGCTAGTCCAATAAAAAAATTTGTTGTTTATTAAAAGGTTATTGTTTATCTTTTTATCATGAATTCGGTTCCGTGTGAACTGAAGATAAAAAAGTCCAGGAGGGTATTATGGGCGTAATCAACAGTGTTAAAAAAGGCGCGACTCTGGCCGGGATCGCTTCTGCATTGTTTATGGTCGGTGTCAGTGCGAACGCGGACGTCCCTGCCCAGCCGACATCGTGGGACAAATGCGCGGGAATCGCAAAAGCAGGGAAGAACGACTGCGGCTCGCTCGACGGCAAGCACGACTGCGCCGGGAAGGCCACGGCGGACTCGAGCCCAAACGAGTGGGTCTATGTCCCGGCGGGCACCTGTGAAAAAATAGCCGGCGGCAAGGTCGCAGGGACCGAGCCCGCAAAATAACGATCCTGCAATGTTTGTAACGGACGGAAGCTCACACGCCGGCAATCTCAGGGCGGGCATAGGCTTGCGCGACCCTCATTTGAGGCGGATCATCGAGGAAAGGCCTGAAATAGACTGGGTTGAGATAATTGCCGATAACATTATAGATGCGGACGAGCCTACACTTTCGAGACTGGAAAAGTTAAGACGCGACTACCCGTTGAGCCTCCATAGCGTGGGCACTTCGATAGGGTCTGTGGACCCGCTCAACTTCGATTACCTGAAAAGCTTGAAAAGGCTCATCGAGAGGCTCGACCCGTTTGCGGTCTCGGAGCACTTGTGCTGGTCGGGCGCGCATGGAGTTCACCTCCACGATTTATTTCCCCTTCCGATGAATGAAGAGACAGTCAGGCACGTAGCCGGGCGGGTGGGGCGGATTCAGGATTTTTTCGGCCGGAAGATTCTAATTGAAAACGTTTCCGCTTATACCGAATTCGA
>DATIET010000133.1:0-20710 GCA_035455615.1 Thermodesulfobacteriota bacterium | reverse complement strand
GAACCAGACCGGCCCGCGCCAGTTCGAGTTGCCGCCGAAGACCCCGGTGCGCGACTCCGCCGGCTCGTAGTCGACCCGGTACTCGGCCCCGTCGACCGCCCGGACGTAGGGGTGATACCGGTGGTGGGCCGAGAGCGCGCGCACCCCGTGTGGCGAGAGGAACTCCCGCTCGTCGAGCAGGTAGCGGAGGATCCGCTGCAGCCGGTGCCGGTTCGCCAGGGTGAGGAGGCGCCGCACGCCGCCGTCGCCGCTGCTCTCGCTCTCCACGTGGTTGGCGAGCTCGGGGCGGTTCTCGAGCAGCCACTGCATGCGCCGCTTGAACCCCGGCAGCGCGTCGACGATCTCGGGCTCGAGCGTCTCGACCGCACAGAGCGGGATCAGGCCGACCAGCGACCGGATCTTGAGCGGACGGGCGACGCCGTCGGGGGTGTGGAGCACGTCGTAGTAGAAGCCGTCGCGCCCGTTCCAGAGCTCGATCCCCTCGCCGGCGACGTCGTTCATCGCCCGGGCGATGTTGACGAAGTGCTCGAGGAACTTCGAGGCCACGTCCTCGTAAGCCGGGTTCTCGCGCGCCAGCTCGAGCGCGATCGCCAGCATGTTGAGGCAGTACATCGCCATCCAGGCGGTGCCGTCGGCCTGCTCGAGATGCCCCCCGGTCGGGAGCGGCGCGGAGCGGTCGAACACGCCGACGTTGTCGAGGCCGAGGAAGCCCCCCTGGAAGACGTTCCGCCCCTCGGCATCCTTGCGGTTCACCCACCAGGTGAAGTTGAGGAGGAGCTTCTGGAAGACGCTCTCGAGGAAGCGGGCGTCCTTTCTGCCGTACATTTTCTTTTCTATATTGTAGACCCTCCACGCAGCCCAGGCGTGCACCGGGGGGTTCACGTCGCCGAAAGCCCATTCGTAGGCGGGGATCTGCCCGTTCGGATGCATGTACCATTCCCTCGTGAGCAGGGTAAGCTGGCGCTTGGCGAATTCGGGGTCGATAATCGCAAGAGGTATCGTATGGAATGCCAGGTCCCAGGCCGCAAACCACGGGTATTCCCATTTGTCCGGCATCGAAAGTATGTCGTCGTTATAGAGGTGAGTCCATTCGCGGTTCCTGCCGTTCTTTCGCTCGTCAGGAGGGGAGGGGTGATTGGGGTCTCCCTTGAGCCAGTCCTCTATGACGTAGTAATAGAACTGCTTCGTCCAGAGCATCCCTGCGAATGCCTGTCTCTGAACTGATTTCAACTCTTCGCTTGCGTTGAAAGGGTTGATACGCTCGTAGAACTCGTCCGCCTCCTTCCCGCGGTCTCCGAATACCTTTTCAAACTCCGGGCCGAACGGCGAGGTGAGCTTACTCGAATCGGCGAGGCGGAGCCTGATTGTTTTCGTCCCGCCTCCCGGTATCTCGAGAGCGTAGTGTGCGGACATTTTTGTGCCTGTCCCGGCCGGGTTCACCGCCTCTTTTTTCCCATTCACTATATAGTCGTTGATGCCGTCCTTGACATAAGGCGAGGCGTTTTTGATTCCAAAGAGCTTCTCCGAGTTGGTTTCGTTTTCGGTGAAGAGGATTTCGTCAGGGTTTTCTATATACAGCCATCTGTTTCCAAGGGTAGGATGATTGGCCTCTACGCGATTCTGAGACTTATCGGGCGCGGTCTTGCGTAGAGAGGGCTTCGCCCCTCCGTTCCAGGACCAGGTGTTCCGGAACCAGAGTGTCGGGAGCAGGTGAAGCGTAGCGGTTTCGGGGCCCCTGTTAGCCGCCGTTATCTTGATGAGCACGTCGTCTGAAGACGCCTTCGAATATTCGATCAAGATATCGAAATAACGGTTATCGTCGAATACCCCCGTATTGATGAGCTCGTATTCAAGGTCGTGTTTACCCCGCCTTTTGTTCTCGTCGACGAGCTTCGAATAAGGAAATGCCTCCTGGGGGTATTTGTATAAATATTTCATATAGGAGTGAGTTGGCGTATTGTCCAGATAATAGTAGTATTCCTTTACGTCTTCCCCGTGGTTCCCTTCGCCGCCGGTAAGTCCGAATAATCTCTCTTTCAGGATGCCGTCCTTGCCGTTCCATAGTGCAAGAGCCAGGCACAGCCTCTGGTGGTTGTCCGATATCCCCCCGATGCCGTCTTCTCCCCACCTGTAAGCCCTCGAGCGGGCGTGCTCGTGCGAGAGATAATCCCACGCGGCCCCGTAGGGGCTGTAGTCCTCCCTAACCGTCCCCCACTGTCTTTCGCTAAGGTATGGGCCCCACCGTCTCCAGTGCTTATGTTTATTTCTGTCCTCTTCCAGCCTCGTTTCTTCTTTTGTCATTATTTCGCTCCTTATTATTACGACGCTATGAGTCGTAATTTTTTTGCTATCCGATCATGTCGAGGACCGTCTCTTCGAGAGTACGGCTGAGGCGGGGTTCGGACCGCTGATGGATCAGGGCCTGTCCGTGTTCACGCCGGGCAGCTTCATCCTCGTCCGGATACGATACGATCATCACGACCTTGTCCGTGAGTCTCCCGAAGGTCTCGTTTTTTAGACGTTTCAGAAATATGAGAAGATCCGGCTTGTCCCCCTCGACCGCGGCGCCCGACGAGTTAAGCCTGTATTCGAGCCCCGTCTGTTCCGCGAGAATGGCTATCGACATTACGCAGTCGTTGAGACTGAACGGCGTCTCGAAGTCCACGGGGTAGAGTGTGATTTTAAGACAGCTCATGGGATCGCCCCTCTAATCAATATATATTTTGCGGACTTGTCCAGGTTTATTTAGGTTTTTTCATCCCGGACTTGATTATTGCTTCGGCTTCGAGCCAGTGCTCGAAGTCTTTCCCGTGTTCCCTTCCCCTCTCCTCGTATATTGCATAAGCCTTTTTGGCTATCGCGTCCCTGATAGCTCCATCACTCTTGTTCAACTTCTTTCCGGCCGCCACCGGTTTTGTTTTTTTTGTATCGGGCATTCCGAATTTCCTCCTGTATCAAAATAAAGTAAAGTCGGGCTCTCTAACCTGCTGCTATTGATTCGACGTAGGCGCATCCGGGGCAAGTGTGTATTTCCTCGACAACACCCCCGAATGCCGCATCGGGATTACGGCCCCCTTCAGCTGTCTCGTAGCTGATTTTTTCCGCATGGTTGTTCATTTCAGCCCCGCACCTGGGACATATCATCTTTTTCTTAGGCATAATGGCTCCTTACCGGTTATCTCACTCCATAAAGCGTATTTATAGACATGATTATGATAGCTCCACGTTCTCGCGTCCGTATCTCAGCACCTTTGCCATCCATACGAGCTCTTTTATGAACTTTTCGGCTCGCTTCACGTATGCCTCATCGAGGAGCTTTCCCGTCCCGTCAAAAGCGTTCTGCACGACCGAGAAATTGACGTCCCAGAAAATGGCGACGAGCCCCAGCTCCCTCATCACCGGCAGTAGATTCTCTATAACCCTGGTGCCGCCGAAGGGGCCGGCCGAAACGCCGCAGATGCCTACCGCTTTATGTATATATTCCTTGAGGTTGGTATCGAGGGCGTGTTTCAGGAACCCCGGATAGCCGTGGTTGTATTCGGGGGCGACGATGACGAAAGCGTCCGCCTTCATCGCGGTCTCCGAGAAACCCGCGTCTTTAATATGCTCGCCCGCGTCGTCTGTCGGCAATGGGATGTTCCGGATATCGACGACCTCCGTCACGACGTTTTCCTGCTTCTCGACCTCACGCGCCATGAAATTTGCCACGTGCTCGCTCATACGCCCCTTTCTCGTCGTTCCCAGTATTACGGGTATAAATATGGGTCTCCCTGAATCCATCTCCTGCTCCTTAAATCGCTATTTTTCTATGACCTGCATGACGTGGCCGTCGGGGTCCCTCACGAGGAATCCCTTTGTAAAACCGAGCTCTCCTCCGGGCACTTCTACTGCTCCCGTCGAAACTACTGTGTACCCGTCCGCTCTCAGACTCTCCGCGAGCCCGGTCGAATCATCCGTCTCCAGAGTCGTCTGCCAGTGTAATATATCGTTCGCCTTCCCGCCGGCGGGCGAAGGGCGTCCGTCCCCGGGCGCCAGGTATTCTAGGAACTCTATGCCGGGGCCTTCCGGGGACTTTAATGACGTAATGCGGAGCACGGCGCCGAAAACGTTATTCAGGTGCTCCTGCTCGGTCCCGTAATTCAGGCTCTCGCCCGCGACTTTCATACCAAGCTCGTCCCTGTAGAACTCGAGGCTCTCCTCCGTATCTTCAACCACTATCGCGGTGTGATCGATACCAAGGAACAGTTTATCATCATTCCCCTGCCATTTGGAATTCCCCTTTCCGGGGGGGAAATAAATTATTTCGAGGAAGTGGCCGTCGGGGTCCCTGAAGTAAAATGCCCTTATCCCGGCTGCGCCCTTATTCCAGGCGGGGATCGTTTGAGGCGCTGTTGAGGCGTACCTGACCTTACCCATCCGCAGGCGCTCGAAGGCCTTGTCCATGTCGCTCACGACTATAGCTATGTGCTGGAACCACCGGTCGTTGCTTCTCGTATCGTCGGGGAAAGGTTTCCCTTTCGGGGTCAAATACTCGGTCAGCTCTATCCACTCGTCCCCGAGCTGCATGCGCACGACCCTCATCCTGAGTCCGAAAATTCCCTGTAAGCGCTCATAACCGTCTCCGAGCACTTCGGTGTCCGATATCTTCCGGAAGTCGAGCATTTTCGAATAGAAATCGACTGACCTGTCCATATCCGAGACGGTCATCCCTACAGCGTCGACCGCCTGTACCGGGGTTTTATTTTCGGCTGAACCGGCCGCCCCGCCCGCGAGAACGGCGGATAATACGATCAGGAAGACCAGGTAGTATCTGCAAAGTTTTACGTGTATTTCTCTCATAATATTCTCATTGTCGCTACTGTTCATTTACGAATCGATTTATTTCCGGTGTCATTACCCAAGTCTTTCGAGTATCCGGTCTCCAACGCGGAGCGCGTTCGCCATTATAGTGAGGGCCGGGTTGACTGCGCCGCATGAGGGAAAGAAACTCGCGTCCACGACGTAGAGGTTGTCAACGTCGTGAGCCCTGCAGCTCTCATCGAGAGCAGATGAGGCAGGGTCGTTGCCGAACCGGATCGTCCCGTTCTGATGAGCGACGCCGGCGAGCGGTATCTGCTGCCCTATGAAGAGGTTCCGCGGAATAAGATGCTCCTCGTGGCACCCGATCGCGTTCATGAGGCCCTTGAGCTTGGCGATGAGACGTTTGTGCGATTCCTGGTTGTTGGGTGTGTACGAAAGCACGATGTTCCCTTTTGAGTCGAGCGTAACCCTGTTGTTCGGGTCCGGCAAGTCCTCCGACGTGATCCAGAAATCGAGCGAGTGCTTCGCCATTATATCGAGGGTCATGCCTGGGACGATTGCGGGGGCCCCTGCGGACAGAGTCGCCGCGTCGAGCTTCCCGACGAAAGAGATGTGGCCCATGGGGAAGCCGTAATCCCCGGAGCCGAAATAGTAATCGTTCAGGGCGAGCGTCTTCTGAAATATCGTCGGGTTCGGCTTTTTGGACAGGGCCATGACTATGGAATTCACGTGCCCCATATAGTGTCTTCCGACTACGTCCGAGCTGTTGGCGAGCCCGCGAGGGTGCATGTCGTTCGCGGACCTGAGCAGGAGCGCTGCCGAATTTATGGCGCCGCACGATACGACTACGATGTCCGCGGTGAATTCCTCTGTGCTCCCGTCCCGCTCGACGATCACCTTCGCAACCTCACGTCCGGAGGGGCTCGTTTCGAGGCGGGATACGTAGGAATTCGTAAGGAGTGTAACGTTTTCATGTTCGAGGGCCGGGTCGACACAGAGCACCTGAGCGTCTGATTTCGCGTTTACGAGGCACGGGTGGCCGTCGCAGGTGCTGCAACGTATGCAAGGGCTCTTTCTCGGGTTTTTCTCGTCGAGCCTGATGCCTATGGGTACGTGGAACGGCCTGAGGCCGCTCTTTTCCAGGTCATCGTGAAGCTCCTGCATCCTCGGCTCGTGGGAAACGGGTGGGTAGGGGTAGGGTGCTCCCGCCGGGGGTTCGGTCGGGTCTTCTCCGCGTTTTCCATGCACGTGGTAGAGCGCCTCTGCTTTCGTATAGTAAGGCTCTAGCTCCTCGTATGAAATGGGCCATGCGGGAGACATTCCGTCCTTGTGCCTGAGCTCTCCGAAATCTTCTTTCCTCAAACGAAAGAGCGCTGCCCCGTAGAATTTTGTATTTCCGCCTACGTAATAGTTCGTGTGCGGGTGGAGCGGCTTTCCGTCCTTGTCGTGCCAGATTTCCCTGGTCTGGTATTTACCCTGGACGTTTACGGCGCGTGTGTCCCAGTTATCTTTCTCGCGCGGCACGTAATCCCCGCGTTCGAGGAGCAGTATTTTCTTGCCCGAGGGGGCGAGTGCGTGAGCCAGAGTGCCGCCGCCTGCCCCTGTGCCTATTATGATTACGTCGTAATGGTTGCCGGATGACATAGCATGGCCTCCGTTAATTGGATGCTGCAAGCGGCGCAGTGCCGAAGTTTACGCCGAAGCGTTTGCACCAGATGGTGATCGAGTGGTAGTCTGCGAGAGTTATATCGGATGGGATTTCGTAGTTCTGATCCCCGATATTGCCTTTGAGCGCTCCCAGCTCCACATATCCTGCGCTTGTTACTGTATCGTTATCGTTCGCGTCCCGGGCCGCGCCCAGGAATACTCGCACGTCGGGGCCGTTAGACGTTTCGAAGCTCGTGAGCCTGAGAACACGCTTTCCGTCCGGGAGCTCGTATATACCCGCCTTACCCTTTGTCTCGTGAGCCACTCCGTGGAAACTGCCCTCCGTTATGAGCCTGGGTGAATCGCTCCCTGCTGTCGAGGCGGTCTGCAGTTCTTCGTTCACGCTCTGGTTTATGAACAGCTTTTCGGGCCTGAACAGGTACCAGGCAATGATGATTACTATTATCCCTGCTGCTATCAAAACATTCCTCATTTCGGTGAAGCCTCCGTTTGATGAATTGAACAAGGCATAAGCCCGATACTCTCATGTCCTCATTCCGTTTTGGTATGTTAGACGTATGAATCTGGACGAGGGATTTATATATAGTGTCGGTGTCGGATTAATATTGAGAATGGAAAATCGGTGAGTGCCGGTAGAGTCCGGTTTCGGATTAAATAAACTAGAATCCCGGCCCGGCCGTGTCGAGCTTGATTCTATAGACCGCTGTGCCCGCCGTTACGTAGAGGACGGAGCCGTCATTGCCCCAATTGACATTCGAAGTCGGCACGCCTGTCTTTATGCGGCCGAGAAGTGTTCCGTCGGGGGAGAATATGTATACGCCTCCCGGGCCCGCTCCGAACAGGTTGCCGTGCTTGTCAGTTTTCATCCCATCGGGTGCCCCTTTCTCCGTTTTTACGAATTCCGCAGCGTCGTGGAAAACCCTTCCGTTCGAGATCGTACCGTCATAATTTACGTCGTATGCGAGCCACGCCGGCCTTTCGGGGCTGACGTCCGTGACATACAGGATTTTCTCGTCGGGAGAGAAGGCTATGCCGTTGGGCGCTTTGATTTCATTCGTAAGTAAAGTTATTTCCCCGTCCGGTGTTACCCTGTATACGCCCTGGAAAGGGTGCTCTTTTTCCGGGTCCTCGAAGGTTCCGGGGAGTCCGAACGGCGGGTCCGTGAAATACAGATCGCCGTTCGATTTGAATACGAGATCGTTCGGGCTATTGAGCCGCTTCTCATCGTATCTGTCTGCTATTACGGTTTTAGTCCCGTATTTATCGAGTCTTGTTATACGCCTGTCTCCGTGCTCGGCGAGTACAAGCCTTCCTCCCGTATCTATTGCTAGCCCGTTCGAGCCGGGCTCCTTTCCATGAAAAGGCTCTTTTCCCGTGTAACCGCTCGGAGTAAGAAAAAGCGAGACGCCTTTTCCCTCTTCCCACTTGAATACCGCGTTATTCGGGATGTCGGAGAACAGGAGAAAGCCTCCTTCCTTATTCCAGACCGGCCCTTCCACCCAGGAGAAACCGTCAGCGATTTTTTCGAGCTTCGCACCAGCAGGGATTATCGCGTTTATACGGGGATCGAGTCTCTCTATATTGTTTTCGGGGACCGGAGACGCTTCCTGCCCGAAGGAGCGCAGGCCGGGTGAAGATAAAAAGGCCGCTGCGTATAACGTTACAGTTATAAGCATCAGCCTTGAAGCGATCTTCAATCCTGACCTCTTCGAGCGGGGTCTGATTATTCGAACATGACCAGAAATTCTTCGTACCCTTCCTTTTTAAGATCTTCTTTCGGTATGAAGCGGAGAGATGCTGAGTTGATGCAGTATCTCAACCCGGTCGGGTCGGGGCCGTCGTCGAATACGTGGCCGAGATGCGAGTCTCCGTCCTTGCTCCTGATTTCTATTCTTGTCATCAGCATGCTTTTGTCCGTGACCTCGACTACATTTCCGGCTGCAAGCGGTTTGGTGAAGCTCGGCCAACCGGTACCCGAGTCGAACTTGTCCTTCGAACTGAAGAGCGGCTCGCCCGAAACTATATCGACGTATATACCGTCCTTGTGGTTGTCCCAGTATTCGTTGTTGAAAGGGCTTTCCGTCCCGCTTTCCTGAGTGACCTGATACTGTATCGGAGTGAGCTTCTTTTTTAATTCCTCTTTGGAAGGCTTTACGAAGTCGTCACCGGCGTTTCCAGGGTCACCGGTTTTATCATCGGTACCGCTGTCCGCTACAGCACTCCCGGTATCGACTTGGCTGTCATCTGCGCGCATCATCCTGTCTATATCGAGCCAGTTCAAAGCGGCGAAAATCGCGACGATTACTGCGACTGACAATATTGTCATTTTAATCATTTCATTACCCTCTCCATATTGGTTTTTATATCTTAACCTATCTATACGGAAACCGTGCGCGTTTGGATTTCTGTCTTTATTCCGAATCTCCGGATGCCATAGTTTTATCTGGATGCGGTTTGCGGAGTAAGCCTGCCCGTGAGCGTATAAAACGGCAGAAGGAGCGCGTAAACGATAAGGAGTACCTCGACGCTCCAGAAACAGAGGAGCATGGCGATTGTCGCGATTATAGGGATTATCAGAAACCTGAATTTGACCGAGTCTGCGTATTCGCGGGTTACGAAGTCTGCCTTGAGATCTCTTTTGGAGGCCGCATAAATCCACTGAAAGTAGAGTGTCCACCCTATGAGAGTAAGGTTAGCGCCGAAGAACAGCGGGGCAATCTGCGTCTGGCCGAACGAGTTGATCAGGCTTGCGGAGAATGGAAGGAGGGAGACGAACATGAAGAAGAGTATGTTGAGCCAGAGGAGCGTACGGTCCGAGTGTCTTATCGAGTGATACATGTAGTGATGAGCTACCCAGTAAATTCCGAGGCCGATGAAGCTCACGGCATAGGAGAGGAACTTGGGCCACATTTCGAAAAGGGCGGGGGCGAGCTGGATGTTCGACGCGTGCTGCGGCAGGTCCGACGTCTTGAGCTCGAATACTAGGAGCGTCATGACGATTGCGAAGATGCCGTCGCTAAGCGCCTCGATCCTGTTCTTGCCTAATTCAAACGGTTTGACCTGGGTATTCATGTGTATCCTTCCTTATAAGAAAGATTTCATTTGGTAACGGACAAGTAATATTACGTACTATGCGAACTTACGGGCGAGGTTCCCTTTCTTGAGGTTCCATTCGGTCTTAATGCCTGTATTCTCGATTGTCGAAAGCACGCGCCCGGGCTCGCCGAGGTCGCTCCATTCGACGTCTTTGACGGCCAGAGCCAGGAGGTTCTGTGTCGATACCTCGAGGACCCTTTGTGAGAAGTTGGTCGGGGTTAGTTTTTCATACACGTAATCGACCGCGTCGTTCTCTCCGGTGGTGCCTATCATGTCGGACGCTCCCAAGAAGTCGTGATAGAGAGCGGGAATGGACCCGCGTATCATTCCCAGGAAAGCGGAAACTTTTCCCGTCATAACGAAGCTGTTCCAGAGGCAGCCTTTGTTCAGGAGCTCGGCCGCCTTCGATCCGCCGGGTTTTTCCCAGAAGCGTTTGACCCGCATCAGGGGGCCCGGAAATGCGTCGGCTGCTTGAGTATAGGGCTCGATCCATCCGTATTCCGTTTCTGCCGAGCCCGGCGTAATTCCCAGGAGTGCGATCATTCCCGGCTGTCGCTCGACAGCTTCGAAAGCGGTTTTGACCTGCTTCATGAATATCCGGTCATCTGACAGGTAATGGTCGGACGGGAAGAACGTTACGGACGCATCCGGGTCGACCTTGGCTATCCGGAGGAGGCCGTACAGGATCGCGGGGGCCGTGCCGAGGTTTGCGGGCTGGTCCGCGAACTGGCTCCGGTCGAATTTATCGTAGAGGTAGTTGTAGAACCTTTCGTGGGTCCGTGTTACTGACAGAAGTATGTTATTCCGGTGAATCCCCATTTCGACGCGCTTCACAGTCCTCTCGAGAAGCGACTCGTCGCCCAGGATACGGCAGAATTGCTTGGGCCTCTCGTCGCCCGATATGATTCTGGTCAACGAGCGGAGCCGCGTGCCGTCGCCCCCTGCCAGAATTATGCCCCATCTATGACCTTCGGAAACGACTTTGCCGCCGCGATGATTAGATTTTTGAGGTGCCTCGAAGAGCGCTTTCATGTGGGTATCCTTGTGATTTAAATTCTTAAATTTTTCCTAATTATAATGCACATTTGCTCCCTGTATACCGAGGCGCATCATATAGAGCCCGCTCTGCGCGCAGAGAAAGAGTGTTTTTCCGTCCTCCCCTCCCCAGGCCATGTTGTGTATGTGTTTCGGGGCGACGATCGTCCCTATATGCTTTCCACCGGCTGAAACTACCCAGAGCCCGCCCGGGCCCGAGACATACAGGTTGCCCTCGGAATCGACCTTTATACCGTCTATTGCGTCTTCTCCGGGCGCGCCGGTCATATCGAAGAACCTTTCTCCATCCGACAATGTGCCGTCTTCCATAACCTCATATCGCATCACGACCTTGTTCCCGGGGTCCCAGTTGCCGACGTAAAGGTGCTTTTCATCGGGCGAAAACGCTATTCCGTTCGGTCCTTTTAACTCCTTATTCAATAAGACGACTTCACCGCCGGGAGAGATTCGGTATACGCCGCTCCACGGTATTTCTTTACGAGGGTCTTTCTCGAACATGGGCAAACCGAACGGCGGGTCCGTGAAATATACCGAGCCGTCCGACTTGTAAACGAGGTCGTTAGGGCTGTTGAGCCTCTTGCCCTCGTAGCCATCGGCAAGCACTGTGACCGTGCCGTCCTTTTCTATTCTCGAAACCCTGTGGTTTCCGTGCTCGTCTATGGTTAGCCTGCCTTTTTTATCGAGTGCGAGGCCGTTCGATCCGGGCTGCTTGTATTCTCCGGTGTCGGAGCCTGAATATCCGCTCGGTTGACGGAATATAGAGAGTTCTCCGTCCTTCGAGTACTTATAGATAATATTGCTGTTAGGGTCGCTGAAGAGGAGGTATTCACCGTCGTTTACCCATACGGGGCCTTCGGTGAATTTGAACCCTTCTGCGAGCTTGAATATCTTCGGATTGGGACCAGCTATCGCGTCCATGGCGGGATCGAGCCTTATTACCTCCACGTTCACCTCGGAGGGCGTCAATGCTATCGGCGCCTCGCTCCCCTCGTAGAACTCGAGCTTCGCCTCCCTCATCCAGATGAAATTAGTCGGGGGGTTCGATATCGGGCCGTTCATCCCGAAAACAGCGAGCTGAACGGTCTCTCCCGGTTTCACGTCGCGCCCTATTACGAGCCTGTTGGGGGCGTTCCATCCGGAGATAACGGAGCCGCCCTCCTGACCGATGTGACGGGCGAGCTCGCCGTTTACCCAGACCTCGGCGTAGTCGTCGATCGCGGTCTCGAATACGACTGTTGACCCGGCTGTAGCGAGACCGTTGACGCTTTCAGGGATTATCACCCTTATCCGGTACCAGTTAAAGCATATCCTTCCTGTAGAACGGCGCTTGTTCAGGGTGCCGGGCGCGATCTTCTCCCATTTCGAGTCGTCGAAATCCAACCCCCCTGCCTTGGGCGTGTAGTCGTATGTTTTGACGGGCTCTCCCGTGGGCTGACCGTCAGCCCCGGGGCCTTTGAAATCGACTTCTGATATCTCGACGTCGCTGTAGAGCCACTGCCCTTTTACGAGCTTCACACCCTCATCGGTCGAGAGGTCGATGACGGCGGCGGGCTTACCGCCCGGAATATCAACGGGCTCCGCCCCGCGGGCGACGAGTGCCGATACGATGGATAACAGGAATACGGCCGTGTATATGATGGATTCGAGTCTCATTGAATATCTCCTGACGTCGTCTTATCGCTGATTGCCGAAGCGCCGACGATCGCAATCTCTTCGTCTTCCTGCGGGGTATTGCCGCTGACCCCGATCGCTCCCGCAACCTTTCCGTCTATGATTATGGGTATGCCTCCCTGGAGCGGAGTCGCGCCAGGCAGCGCAAGCGCTGCGACGCGGCCCTCCCGTATCTGGTCCTCGAACACCTTGCTCGGCCTCCTGAATATAGCGGCCGTGCGGGCCTTTCCTATCCCCACCTCGACGCTTGCCACCTGGGTATCGTCGAGGCGCTCGAGGAGTATCAGCTGTCCTCCGTCGTCGACGACTGCGATTACCACGGTCGCGCCTCTCCTTGCCGCCTCTTTCTCGGCTGCCTCGACCGCCTTCTTCGCGGCGCTCAGGGTGAGTACCGGTTTTACAGGGGTCTCCGCTTTGGCCGGGAGCAGGGACGACACCGCCAGAATTAAAAGTATGGATATTATTTTTTTCATCTTCGTTTTCTCCGAATTAGCTGACCTTGACAACGTAATAGAGGACCGGGCCTTTCACGTCCTTAAACCAGTGCGGAATGCCGGCCGGTATGATTATCACGTCGCCGGGCTTGATCTCGCGCGGCTCGCCGCCCGTAATTTCTTTTCCGCGTATCTCGTCGGGGGCAGTCGTCTTCCCTTCGACGACAGTGCCGCCCGTGACGAGCGTCGCAGACCCTTCGAGGACGTAGACGATGTCGGTGTCTTTAGTGTGGACCTCGGCGACACCCGGCTCCGTCCTGCGGCTCGCGTGCACTTTGTAGCCTGCGACTTCGGTGAGCGGCATGCCCTTTGCGAATGCCGCCCGGACCTCGCCGTTTTCAAAGTATGCGACGGTATCGGCACTCATCTCCGCGGATGGGCCGTTCGTTAACGCGTCGGCCCCCGCGATCGCGAGCTCTTCGTCTTGTTTGGCGCTCGCCGCGCCGCTGACTCCCACGGCCCCCACGACCTCTCCGTCGACGATAATCGGCACGCCGCCCTGGAGGGGGGTGAAGTCCTCTAGCGCGACCATACTCGTGCGCCCGTTCTTTATCACGTCCTCAAAAAATTTCGTGGGCTTTTTAAAGAGCGCCGCTGTCTTCGCTTTACCGATGGAAATGTTCGCGCCCGCCGCAAATGTCCCGTCGATACGCTCAAGCGCCATGAGGTTCCCGCCTTCATCCACGACAGCTATCACGCCGCCGGGGGCGTTAAGTCTTTCGGCTTCGGCCATGGCCGCCGCGATCACTGTATTCGCGCCTTCGAGAGTGAGTGTTTTCTTCTCCGCTACCTGTGCGCCCGCTGATACTGCGGACGTAAGGAGAAGCATTGTTAAAACAAGTTCGATAATTTTCATTACTGATCCCTCCGTTTTCGTATTTCTCTTTCCCTGAACGGCCGGCGGGTCTCCGCTGCCGGAACACCCCCCCGGCCGGCATTAGTTTGGTTTGCCGATCTAATTCGCGGGCGGAGCGAATGGGGCTTCTCCGAGCAGACTCTCCGCGTATGCGCACCATATCTGGACCTTTGCTACGTCCGGAATGTATGACGGTAACGTAATCGACGTATTGATCTTGTCGCCCTTTATAGGCAGACGCTCCAGCAGATAAACGTTCCCTTTCGAATCCACGACCTGCCAGTGGGGGTCGGGGGTCCCGGGGACTACGAAATCCTCTGACAGGGTAAGGACGGTTTTGCCCCCGTCTTTTGTGAGGGTCACTGTCCCGCCGTTTACCTTCGCGCCCGTGAAAGGCTGAGACGTCATAGAATCTGCGGCATAGCCGCCCGCAGCTCCGAATAACACCGCGAGGACTATCATCACTGAAACAACGGCTGATTTAATCCTGTTTAACTCGAAAGACCTAAGCATGGTACTACCTCCTTTTTTTTATATTCGTAACTCTCGCACTCAAATTATTACTTTTTCATTAATGGCAAGGACATTCTCTGTCTTAACCACTCCCGGGTACCCGCAGTGTATGCACCGCTTATCGTTCTGGTGGTGGAGCTTCGCGCATGACACCGCGGCAGTCCCCTTTACACGCACGTAGGCTTCCGCGGCGAGCAGCATTCCGAATAGAGGGGCTGTGAAGTAGATCCATAGCCCGGCATGATTATTCGCGAAGAGGCTCGATCCCAGGGAGCGCGCGGGGTTCATGCTCATTCCCGAGATCGGGGCTTCGAAGGTTATGTACGCCGCTATGAGGAGCCCTGCGAATATTCCGGTATATCTGGCGATTCTCGGGGTGTTTGAAACGTTGAGCACGACCGTCATCAATATGAAGGATATGACCGCCTCTGCTATGAAAGCGATTATCACGCCTCCCGTTCCCGGGAACGTGGCGGCGTAGTTCACATGAGGATGTGAAGCGATCTTTCCGATTAAAATATGGGCGACAAATACGCCGGCCGCGGCTCCCGCGAACTGGGCAATTATATAGAACGCCGCGTCCCAGGCCCTTACCTTTCCGAGCCTGAAGAAGGTGAAGGTTACGGACGGGTTGATATGCGCGCCCGACTGCTTGCCCCAGGGGGAATATATTATCGATATGGCGGTCAGCCCCATCGCTATCCCCATGAACACCCTTCTCGACATCGGATCGGATATTGCCGTATGCGCGGGTGAGGATGGGTGCTCGAGTAACGCCACGAAGAAGCAGGCCGATATCATAAAGAACCCGAGCCCTGCTCCCTCCATCAGATATTCAGGCCAATGTTTTTTTAGTATTGTAATCATGGTATTGAGAGCCGGCTTTCAGTTTATCGGGGCTACTTCGCAGAAGACTTTAATCGCACCCTTTGCGTTGGTGAGGGTGTTCATGAGCTCTTTATAATTCTCGAGTCCTTTGACCGGGTGAGTGAGGAAATTGGAAATCCACCCCGGCCATTCGTGCTCCGCGTGTGAGAGGTCCTTCACGCCCATCTCGAAGTACTCGCGGTTTGCGTTGACCGTTCCGACGACTACCTTGTTCCCGAGGACGAATCCGAGGTTTATCATGTCGCAAGGCACCTCGACCTTCCTGTCCCCGCCCGTAACGCTTGAAAGCACGAGGACGCCGTTCTTACCGAGGCAGTTCATCGCCTCGAACACGATCGGGGAGAACCCCGTAGCCTCGAAGATTATGTCGAAAGGACCGTGCTTCTCCGCCCCCTGCATGATATTTATTTCATCTGTCGTGTGGTAGTGCGCCCCTATCTGCTCGATCAGGTCGGAGTTCAGGTACGGGGCCCTGGTCCTGCCGAATACATGCACCTGCATGCCTCTCAGCCTGAGGGCCATCGCGGCGAGGAGCCCGATCGTTCCGGCTCCGAGCACCGCCGCGCGCTTCGGGTGCCATACGCGGAGGCGTCTCTGTATCTCGTAAGCCTGCGCTATGCCTTTTTCTATTACGCTCGTGGGCTCAAGCAGGACACCGTATTCTTTAAGTCCTTTGGGGACTTTCACGAGGTATTCGGGGTCCTCTACGTAATATTCGGTCAGGAAGCCGTGGAGGAGGTTTATTCCATGCTCGAAGTAGTTGTCGTCGGTCGTCGTATCGTACATGCCGATCTTGTCATAAATACTACCTCCCGGCCGCCTTACGGTTGCAGTGACGTAATCGCCGGGGACGAGTTCCGTTACATTCTTCCCCACTTCCTCGACGACGCCGAAGCTCTCGTGCCCTATCACCAGAAAATCGTATCCTGAAGGGGCGGCCCCGTACTCGGCGGCGTTAATCTCCTTGTCAGTTCCGTCCACCCCGACGCGCAGCACCCTCACGAGCACCCCTCGGCCGTTAGGTATTTCGTCTATGCTCGGCTTCGGGAGCTCGGTAAGGTGTACGCTGCCCGGTTTACCCGGAATGACTGCTATCGCTTTCATGACTCGGCTCTCCTTGATACTGAAGTTGCCAAGTTAGACGAAGGGACAGCGGGGATGGATTTAGGGCATGGTTATAGGAAGCCGGTCATTAACGGCCGTCTGGCTGGACTGACACAGGGGGTGTTAAACTTTCTTTTCCAGCAGTATCTTCGAAGGCTTCGGGACCTTTTTCAATTTTATCCCGAACTTGTCGACGATGTTCTTATGAATGTATTCGACGGCTTCCTCGACCGAATCCGTGAACACGAGGAACCCGAGGTCGTTCTCGTCGATCGTTTGCTCTATGACCATCAGGTCGAGAAAGTCCATCAGGGGCTTGAAATAATCCCTGCCCAGGAGGATTATCGGAAAGTTGTAGATCTTCTTGGTCTGGATCAGGGTAAGGGTCTCGAAGAGCTCGTCCATCGTGCCTGCCCCGCCGGGGAGCACGACGAACGCGTATGAGTATTTCAGCAGCATGAGCTTCCGTACGAAGAAGTATTTGAACGTGATCATTATGTCCAGATACGGGTTCGGTTTCTGCTCCATCGGGAGCTTGATGTTGCAGCCGATTGACGTTCCGCCCGCTTCCTTTGCCCCTCTGTTGGCCGCTTCCATAATGCCGGGGCCGCCCCCGGTGATTACTGCAAAGCCCATGTTCGCGAGCTCGTACCCCATCTTCCTCGCGAGCTCATACTTGGGGTTCGTCTCCTTCGTTCTCGCCGAACCGAATACCGTTACAGCGGGGCCGACGAAATGGAGTATCCTGAAACCCCTCACGAATTCCCGCATCACACGGAAGAGAAACCAGAGCTCCCGGAGCCTCGAGTGGGGGCCTTCGATGAACTGCATCTCCTCCGTGGGGGACTTCGGGCTATTTATTCTGTAGAAGAAGTTCTTCAGGTCTTTTAACAAGTTCGTTCTATTCGAATGGATTTGTTAACAGCATGGCCTCGATCTCTGCCGTACATCCTTTAAATACCTCAAGTCAACGGATAATGTCAATAGTTTCCCGGATATAAATTAACGGGACCCGAAACCCTGTTTCCGATATATCAATAGACGGTTTTGTCAGGCGCATTGCCGGGTTCGATAATAAAGCCGCTGATGATCGCCGTTACGTATTCCTTCCCCTCTTTACCGTCGTACGCGCCGCCTTCGGCCAGTCTGTCCGAGTAGTCGAAGAGGTACTCGTAGAGCTTTCTACCCTGATACTCACTATTCAATATGAGGGTAGGGTTCGCTTTTACCGCGTCTTCCCAAACCTCTCGCACGTCCGCCCAGAACGGAGCCGTCCGCTCCCAGTATTCCCTGGCCGGGGCGTCGTTAAAATCAGATATCCGTTCGTACCTGTCGAGTCCGATCTCCTTCGCTAGGTAGGGGTCGTTCCCGAGCTCTTTACCTTTCTCGTCCACGACCATTTTGAGGTTGTCCTGCTCGTGTACCCACCCGGAGGGAGTGATCGTAATGCGGTTCACCCCCGAGAGCACGTTATAGTCGTCCCTGACGCTGAATTCCCTTCTCGGGAGCGGGCGCCACGTGACTGCACTCGTCCAGCTCGAATAATTACCGTCGTAAACCCATTCCCCGAGCGCCTCGTATCTGGGCGTGTCGTCCACCTGATACACTGCCTGGGACCACTTTACGGATCTCTCGCTTGCGGAAACCCTAGCCGTCCGCCATGTGTTATTGCCCCGGTATTCGAGTATCTCGACGTCCTCGTAAGTCCAGTCCTGACGCCAGTGCTTGGTAACCGCCGGGCCCTTCACATTCCCCTCCCCGTCGAGGAAATACATGACGAGTATGTGCTGGAGGCTTATAAAGTCCCCCTTGTCCTCGATCACCTTTATGTATTCCGTAGCCCAGGACTGATAGGGGCGGTCGACTTTGTATCCGTCACGGAGCGGTATGGTTTCAATGAAATTGAAAGTGACCCTGTAAGTTCCGGCCATGGAAAGTATAGCGCGCCTGTCGCGCTCGTACTTCGTAATTCCCGGCTCCCGAACGGCGATCAATCCGGGGTTGGGAGAGTTGTCCAGAGTTACGGGGGCGCCCGTAGTCACGCCCCCTCTCGGTTTCATGGAGCCGCTCTCGGAGTATGCCCAGCTGAATGTGAACTGCTCCTCTTCAGGCGGGTTCTGTTGAACGGCGTTCTTCGCGGCGCACCCGCTGAAAGCGGCCGCTATGCATATGAGGATGGGTATGAGATTTCTGGTCATGGCGGGTCTTTTCTCGTTACACGTAAGCCTCTTAGGGACGATAGTGTTCTCATTTCCCTGCCAGAAGCCGAACGACGGATAAAAGCTTACCCCCGACCCGTCAAAGTTTCGAATCCATACCGGATAATTGTAAGTATGAGAGGAAGATAACTTTAATGACTGCGACTTCCAGCCTTCTTTATTCCGGAAACTTACCCGCTCGGTCGAATAGGCCGTACAATTCGTATTGAATAAAAATATGCCGCTCCCGAGAGGAGCGTGGAGGTATCAATGGATTTACGTCGCATTGCACCCGTGTTATTTCTTTTGAGTTTAATCTTCATCTATCCGGGGGCCACGGCCTCGAGAGCCGATGTCCTTTGCTCCAATGACAGGAGCGGCACCGTCAGAATCCGCCCCGAGGAGTGCGAGTCAAACGAAACGGAGGTGGATTTAACCGGCGTAGAGTTGTCCCCGGAGGTAAAGCCCCGGAGATGGAGATGGCTCGGGGAAGGCGAGGGGACTTACTGGTACGTACCCAAAGGGGGCCTGCCCGCCGTCGAATGGGACACCACGGATCCGAAGAACTATTCTCCGATAATCGATCAGACCGTATGGCACATAGACCATTACGCCAACGGCTATATATCCGGAACGGTAGTCGCTCAGCTGGGGGTCAATCCCGTTCAGTGTCAGTATATGATAGGATCGGTAACCCCGGGCGGCGATGTTTATATTACGTTCAATTCGCTCACCGACCCGCCCATAGGCTCCCCCGTGCTGACTACAGGGATCGGGAAAATGGTGCTCAGGGGGAACGGCTGGACGTTCAATATGCAGATGGCTTCGGGGCCGGCCTCGAGCCAGATTACGCACTGGGCATATATGCTCCAGTGTACGCCTGATCAGAAATGCTGGTCGGACCTGCCCGGAATACAGCAAAGCCTGCCCGATTTCCTTTCCAACTGTGCTTCCGAATAGGGCATTCCCGGATTTTATGACCTCGACATAGTGTGAGAAAAGTCCCCGGTCCTCCTGCGCACCGAAGCCGGCGGAGCCTTTGCCGGGCGTCTCTTCAGGGGTTCTGTTTCCTGAATGTTTTCGATCAGATGCATGAATGATATATTAAGCTTCCGGTGTAATATTAACAACTTTCCCGGAATGACTTATACTAAACCGGGGTTTGATATATTGACCGTAAACCGTATGGAGCCGTCCCGGCGGAATTATGAACGGCTTGCTTTCAGATAAAATATAATCAGCGGGACTATGAATACTCGACCGAAAAAGAAACGCGGGAAATCCGGGGATACCGTAATGGATTCGGGGAACCAGCTGGCGGCGGTTTTGGAGACCGTGGGGGAAGGGATCGTCACTATCGATTCCGGGGGTACGGTCATAATGGTCAACAGGGAATTCGAGAACATATGGGGATATGAGCGCGGGGAGATAATCGGCAGGGACCTGACGGTGCTTATGCCCGAGAAATACAGGGGCGCTCACAAAGCCGGAATGAAACGCTATCTCGGCACGAGAGAGGCGGTGGTCCTGGGTCACAGGCTGGAGCTGGAGGGGCTCAGAAAAGACGGGTCGGTTTTTCCTCTCGAGATCCGCATAACCGAAACCGAGATAAGCGGTGAGTTGTTCTTTACCGCCGCGGTGCGGGACATGACAGACATTAAAAAGGCTGCGAAGCTGCTGCACGACGAGGCGCGGCTGCGGAAGCAAAACGAAGTCCTTCTCGAGCTTGCAAAAAGCGATGCAATAGAGGCGGGGGACCTCGATGCGGTCCTTATAAAAATAACAGAAGCCACGACGAAGACGCTCGAGATCGAGAGGGCGAACATATGGTTATACAACGAGGACAGGACCAGGATCCATTGCATCGAGCAGTACGAAGCCGGGAGCGGAAGGCATTCGGACGGCGCAGAATTGTCGGCATCCGACTACCCGACATACTTTAAGGCTCTGGAGAACGAAAGGATAATAGCGGCGCACGACGCCTCTGCTGATCCGAGGACATCGGAATTTAAAGAGTCGTATCTGGAACCGCTGGGGATTTCATCGATGCTCGATGCCCCCATAAGGCTTAAGGGGCGGATGATAGGCTTGATATGCCATGAGCATATGGGCCCGCAGAGGACCTGGACCCTCGAAGACCAGAACTTCGCGGGGTCGATCGCAGACCTGATTTCCCTCGCTCTGGAAGCGAGGGAGCGGAAGAGAATGGAAAAATCCTTGAGAGAGAGCGAGGAAAAGTTCCGTACGCTGGTCGAAAATACATATGACTACGTATACGAAGCGAGCATTGACGGTAAATTCCTTTACCTGAGCTCCAAACACAAGGATATTCTAGGTTACGACCCTCGAGAGTTCATCGGCAGGGA
>DATIET010000132.1:0-3537 GCA_035455615.1 Thermodesulfobacteriota bacterium | reverse complement strand
CTCCGTATCTCATCAGAAGCGGGCGTCTATCGTCTCTGTCGCCGAACATTTCAATACCGTGTGCGTGGGGCTCGGTTTTAAGGAAGAGATGGAGAACCTCAGCCGCTTCGAGATCCCGGAGCGCCCTTTCGCGGCGGTTATAGGCGGGAGCTGCACCCCGGGGAAAATCGGTCTCATCGAGAGCCTCATGGACAGGGTCGATACTATTTTGATCGGGGGAGCGGTCGCCCACTCGTTCCTTAAAGCGCTCGGCAGGGATATCGGACGCTCCGAGATCGACGAGGGGACGATATACAGCGCCAAAAAGCTCATATCCGCATCCATGTCGAGGAGCATAAGGCTCGTCATCCCCGAGGATTTCGTAGGGGTGAGAGGGGATTTGAACAACGAGCCCGCTTCCTATATAATTTCGGGCGGCCGTATCCCGAAAGATTCCATGGCAGTCGATATCGGACCCGAAACAACCAGGCAATTCGCGAAACAAATATCGAGGGCGCGGACGGTGCTCTGGAACGGGCCCCTCGGAATGTGCGAGAGGGCCGGGTTCGGAGAGGGCACGGCGGCTTTGGCGAAAGCGCTCGCCGAGTCGGACGCGTGGAGCGCGGTCGTGGGGGAAAGCACTATCGACGCGCTCGAGGGCGCGGGGTTCGAGGCCGGTAAATGCTTCATGTCCCGGGGCGGGGACGCGTCGGTCGAATTTATAAGGGATAAGACGCTGCCCGCGATTCAGGCGCTCGAGGGACGGGTAAGATGAGAAAAAGGCTCATAGCGGGAAACTGGAAGATGAATATGCTGAGGGGGGAGGCGGGGGAGCTCGCGCGGGGCGTCGTCGAAAGGACTAAGGGATTGGCGGAGAAGGTCGATATAATACTCGCGCCGCCCTATACCGCGTTAGGCGCAGTCGGGCAGGAGCTCCGGGGGACGGGTATAATGCTCGCGGCGCAGAACGTCTTTTGGGAGGAGAGCGGGGCGTTTACAGGCGAGATTTCGCCCGGTATGCTAGCGGATGCCGGCTGTTCGTGGGTCATAATCGGACACTCCGAAAGGAGGCGCATACTCTGCGAGACGGACGAGATGGTCAGGATGAAGTTAGGCGCTTCGCTCAAGGCCGGCCTCAAGGTTATAGTATGCGTCGGCGAGACCCTCGAGGAGAGGGACAAGGGGCAGGCGATAAAGGCCGTTGACACTCAGGTGGTAAAGGCGCTCACGGGTGTCGGTGTAGACGACCCCGACGACCTCGTCATAGCGTACGAGCCCGTATGGGCGATAGGCACGGGACACCACGCGACCCCTGCGGAGGCGGAATTCGTGCAGTCTGCAATCCGCGAAATAGCGGGTAATATATTGGGTGATCTGGCCGCCCGTATCAGGATCGTATACGGGGGGAGCGTTAACGAGGAAAATATAAGAGACCTGCTTGCCGAGCCGGATATTGACGGCGCGCTCGTCGGGGGCGCTAGCCTCAGGGCGGAGTCGATGGCAAGCATAGTCGAAGCAGCAGGAGCGAAATAGTGGAGCTTATAATATTTTCAGTAAAGATAATCCATATCATAGTGAGCATACTGCTCATCATCGTCGTACTGCTCCAGCCCGGAAAGAGCGGGGACCTGGGGTCGATATTCGGCGGTGGGACGAGCGAGTCCATTTTCGGCTCGAGCGGCGCGGTCCCGTTTCTCGTGAAGGTGACGAGGGGGCTCGCGATTCTGTTCATGCTTACGTCCCTGTCCCTCGGTTATTTCGCCGCGAGCAGCGGAGGCAGATCGGTCGTTACTGACGTGCCCGGGACGGCGGTCGAGGAGACCGTGCCCGCCGGGGAAGCCCCCGCCGATGTTACTGCGCCCGCTGACCAGCCCCTATCACCCGAAGCCCCTGTGGGGAACGAAGCCGTTACCGAACCCGAGGACGCCACCGGGAGCCAGGGCGAGAAGACGGACGAAGGGGCGGGAAATACCGGCGACGCGGGACAGAATAAGAATTAACGACGCCAAAACGCTTTTTATTAATTAGACCCGGGGGCTTTAAAAGCGGGCGGATGCCGGACATCGCCTTGCGCCCCAAAGACGCATTAAGTATATTAAACATTACAAATATCCGGAGGTATTTAGAATGGCGTACATCATTGCGGAGCCCTGCATCGGAGTTAAGGACAAGGCCTGCGTAGAAGCGTGCCCTGTAGACTGCATATACGAGGGCGAGGACCAGCTTTTCATACACCCTGAGGAGTGCATAGACTGCGGCGCGTGCGTGGACCCCTGTCCGGTGGATGCGATCTTCCACGAAGACGAGCTCCCCGAGAAATGGCACGATTACACCTCCAAGAACGCGGATTTCTTCGAAGGAAAGGAAGGTCTCGAGCCCGCGAGGAAGGACTAAGCCTCCCCGGAGCGGGAACCGATCAACTGTAAATTAAAGCGAAAGGGGACGTGCCTCGGGCACGTCCCCTTTTTTTATTCCGAAGATGGCCGAAAAAGTGAAAGGAAAGAAGAGCGCCGTTAAGGGGAGAGAGAGCCGGGCTGAGAAAAAGAAAAGAGCTCTCTCCATACTCAAAATTTTGATGGAGGAGTACCCGGAGGCGAGGTGCCACCTCGACTACACAAACGCTCTCGAGCTGCTGATAGGGTGCATATTGTCGGCCCAGTGCACGGACAAGCGTGTGAACGAGGTGACGAAGGACCTCTTCGTGAAATATCCGACGGCATCGCAATTCGCCCGCGCCGACAGGGCAATGCTCGAAGAGGAGATACACTCCTGCGGGTTTTTCAGGGCCAAGGCTAAATCCATACTCGCGTGCACCAAAGCCCTCGTCGGGGAATACGGCGGAGAGGTCCCGGCGTCGATGGAGAAGCTGACGAAGCTTGCGGGCGTAGGGAGAAAGACGGCTAACGTCGTGCTCGGGAACTGGTTCGGCATACCGGGGATTATCGTGGATACGCATATTATGAGGCTTTCAAAAAGGCTCAGGCTCACGACGAACACGGACCCGACGAAGATCGAGTTCGACCTCCGGGAATTGATCCCTGAAAAACAGTGGACTTTCTTCTCCAACTCCTTGGGCGACCACGGCCGTACGGTCTGCTTTGCGCGTAAGCCCCGGTGCGGGGAATGCGCGATAAGCCACCTCTGCCCCTCCGCCGGGATTGTGTAAGCACACAATGTGTGCTCATATACGATCCTTCCGTCACTCCTCAGCTTTGCCTATGCTCCCTTATGTCTGCGGCGACTCGCCGCCCCGTTCGCCCAGCTTGTCCCTCGAAGCTTCAGCGTAGGGGGAAGCTTGTCGAAGGGTTGAAGTATGAACGGGTTACACTCCCGTATGTCCGCGGCAATCTCTCTTTAACTCCTCCCTTTCGTAAAGAGCCTGTGCTGAGCTCGTCGAAGGAGAGGTTGGGAGGGATTTTTCTTTTGTCTTTCCCGACACCGATCTGGAATCTTACGTTTTGTCATTCTGAACTTGTTTCAGAATCTCGTATTTAAACCTGTAGGAGCGGCTTTCCTGAAACAAGCCTGTGCTGAACTTGATTCAGTATTCAGGACAGG
>DATIET010000131.1:0-17885 GCA_035455615.1 Thermodesulfobacteriota bacterium | reverse complement strand
TCCCCATGGTGCCAGAGGGATATGGAAACGGAGAACATGGGGTTCTGGTCTGCGAAGTTGCTCGTGCCGTCTAGGGGGTCTATTATCCATAGGTACTCCGATTTTTTATCGACGAACCCGGTTTCCTCGGTTACGTACGAGTGGTCGGGGAAGCGATTTTCTATCTCTCTCCTGATAATCTTGTCCGAGACGATGTCGTATACCAGCTTGACTTCCTTTACCGTGCCCCGCTCGACCGGGTCCTCTTTCCTGAAGCTTTTCAAGAGTCTCCTGCCTGCTTTTTCAGCGATTGAGACGGCGTGACCGAATACCTTCCTCTTCTCCGCTGTCAGCTTTCTTTCGAGCTCATTCATGAATTTATCCTCCCTGGTATCGTTCATTCGGATGCCGGAATAATGTAAAATTAATAATATCAGATTCGGGAGGAGAAATGGGCGGCCCTTACCTCGAGGGAGAAAAGGCGCTTGAGCGGCTGGGAGACCTGACCGAGCTTATCTGCAGGATTGCTGAGGGCGGAGGTATCGGTCATGAGGGCGAGACGCTCCTAGAAGAGCTCCTCCGGGATATGGGTTTTGCCTTGAGGGAGAGGGACGTCCCGAGGGCGAAGAAGCTCGTGACGCGTATGCTCTCGGGTGTACTCGGATACGATCAGGTCCGCGCCCGATTCGTCATGCAGAACCACCTGAACAAAAACGCCGGATGGGATTAAGGCGACAGCTATCGGCCGGATTTCCCATCCTCTTTCAATATCCTGCTCACTGCGCGGACCAGGTCTCCCTCGATAAAGTCCGCATACCTGGAATCCATCTCCGAGCCGGTCAGGACCTGGATCGTCCTGAGTCCCGAATTCCTGCCCGCAAGCATATCGATCTCGGAGTCCCCGACCATCCATGATCCGGCCTTGTGAATGTCCTGGGAATCGCATATCGAGTCGATCATCCCTGTCTTCGGTTTCCTGCATCCGCAGACCACGTTGTAAGGAGCCAGGCTGCCGCGGGGGTTGTGGGGGCAATATTCGTATTGGGTAATAAACACGCCGTTATATTTCAGGATCAAATCCAGACAGTGGTGGAGCGCTTCGACGTCCTCTTCGGTGAGGTGTCCCTTTGCAATCCTGCCCTGGTTCGTTACGACGAAGAGGAGGAAGCCGCTCTCCATCAATTTCCTGAGCGCCGCGATATAGCTTTCCGGGATGAAGAAGTCTTCGACCCTGTAAATATACTTTTCACCGCCCTCGGGCAGAAGAATAGTCTTATCCCTGTCGAGAAACACCGCCTTTGCGTTCATCGGATGCTTAACCTGTCTCACCTTAAATAAAGATTAACAGTTGAGAGAGGCCCGGACAACAACCGGGCACACCTCGATCGTTCCTGCAGACGGTGCGGGGATACGGCGACCGCAGTTCAGCTGTGGTTTATGAAGCCGAAGTCTTACTTGGCCGGGGTTTTGAAATACTTGTCTCTGGCTTCCTTGGGGAGGTGCTTCTTGAGATATTCCGTTACCGCTTCCCTTACGATCTGCGCGGGTCTCATCTGGAGGTGCCACTGAGACTCATTCAGCATGTCCACGAACTCCTGCGAGGCTTTAACGTATATGGCCTTTTCCAGGGGTTCTTTCTTGGTTTTCTCTTTCTTCCTTGTAACCATATTTTAAATATATAACATAGTCGAGATATAAAATGAATAGACGATTTTCCGTTTCTTCCGGATTGACCTCCGCGTAACGGATCGGGGGCGAATCAGCCTGAAAAAAAATGCAATATTCTATGTGTATTATCCGGCCCCGCCATTCATGATACCTCCCCGAATTTTCACGCCCGGTGTGTGCGATTTTAATTTTATCCATCTTGTTTCTCCCGGGGCTGTGATTAATTTTTAAATATAATATCACGCGAAAGGCGTCCGATCCGGTACACTTACTTACCTTGTACCGGTCGTCTCCCGGACCGGTCGGGGGACCGCATAGGACGAGGTTGCGTCTGAATGAATTGATGGGTTGCTGGAGAGGGGACACGCGATGAAGTGGTCTTGGAAGATAGGTGAGTTCGCGGGCATCGGAGTTTATATGCACGCGACTTTTTTACTTATTATCGCCTGGGTCGTACTTATACACTGGAGCGAGGGGCACGACCTTGCGACGATAGTATCGGGAGTCGTGTTTGTGCTGGCCCTGTTCCTCTGCGTCGTGCTCCACGAATTCGGACATGCCCTCACCGCCATGAGATACGGTATAAAGACCCGCGATATTACCCTCCTGCCCATAGGAGGGGTCGCCCGTCTCGAGCGCATGCCCGATGACCCGATGCAGGAGTTCTGGGTGGCTCTTGCGGGACCCGCGGTGACCGCGGTTATCGCGCTGCTTCTGTTTTTCTGGCTCCGGATAACAAACGGATATGTGCCCGTCGACACTATCACCATGACTCAGGGCTCTTTTGTCGAGCGCCTCATGCTGGTGAACGTATTCCTCCTCGTATTCAATTTGATCCCCGCGTTCCCCATGGACGGCGGAAGGGTGCTGAGGGCGCTCCTCGCGCTCCGAGGCGATTATACGAAGGCCACTCAGACTGCGGCGAATATAGGGCAGGCGATCGCCCTTATCTTCGGCTTTATAGGTCTCTTTACCAATCCGTTCCTCATCTTCATAGCGCTCTTCGTCTGGATAGGCGCCGCCCAGGAAGCGAGCATGGTAAAGATAAAGTCCGCCCTCGGCGGAATTCCCGTGTATAAGGCTATGCTCACGGATTACAAAACTGCGGCCCCCGGGGACAAGCTCCGGTATCTCGTCGATCTCACCATGTCGGGCTCCCAGCAGGATTTTCCCGTCGTCGATGACGGCAGGGTCGTAGGCGTCGTCCCGCACTCGGACCTCATCAAGGGACTTGCGGAAAAGGGCGACTCAGTTTCAGTGGGAGAGATTATGAGGCGTGAATTCGAGGTCGTCGATCCCGGCGAGATGCTCGAATACGCGTTCGCGCGGCTCCAGACGGCTGATTTCTATACGATGCCGGTCGTTAAGAACGGGAACCTCGTCGGTCTCCTCACCATGGACAACGTGGGGGAATTCATGAGGATTCAGTCGGCCATGTCCGGCGTGCGCGCACGCTGATATGAACAGCAGGAAGTATAAAATCGCAGGATCACACTGACCTAATTCAATACTAAAGTTAGTATGGTGGTATTATATCCGGGGTGAAGGGAAACCCTTCGGTCGAGAATATTGGTGCGGACATGAAGGAAAAAACAGGAACCGACCCTAAGACGACTCAGCGTCTGCATGTACTGGACATGAGCTGCGCGGGCTGCGTCGATACGGTGGAAAGAACGCTGAAGTCCGTCCCGGGGGTATCTGACGCTCAGGTCAATTTCGCGGAGAAGACAGCGACCGTCACAGGCGATGTTTCCCCGGATACGCTCGTGAAGGCGGTCGGCAAGGCGGGTTATACGGCCTCGCTTCTCGAAGACGAGGAAGCCGAATCCGACAAGGAGAACGCGGAGCTCGCGCACTACAGGAACCTCCTCCGTCAGACCGTCGTCTCAGGTGTAATAAGCGTAATAATAATCACGGTCAGTATGCTTGACCTCCTGCCTTCGCTCGATTCTGCGTCCGGACAGCTTTCATGGGGAGTGGTTTCACTTCTGACGCTATTCGTCCTCGCTTTCGGCGGGGGCCGCTTTTTCACGGGCGCCCTAAAATCCTTCAGGAACCACAACGCGAACATGGACACGCTAATCGCCGTCGGCACGGGGGTCGCGTGGGTCTATTCGTCTTTCGTGATTCTTTTTCCGGGCGCCGTGGGCGAGGTCGCGAGACACCTTTATTTCGAGACGGCGGCCCTGATAATCGCATTTATCAATTTAGGCTCGGCGCTGGAGATGAGGGCGCGCGGCAAGACCTCTCAGGCGATAAAACGCCTCATAGGTCTTCAGCCCAGGACGGCGCGGGTCGTGAGAGCCGGTGAGGAGGTCGATATCCCGATCGGGCTCGTCGTGCCGGGTGATATCGTGCGCGTCAGGCCCGGCGAGAAGATACCCGTTGACGGCGAGGTGACGGAGGGGTCCTCTCACATAGACGAATCTATGCTTACGGGCGAGCCTATCCCCGTCGAGAAGAAGAAAGGGGACACGGTGATCGGAGGGACAATAAATAAAACGGGGAGCTTTTTATTCAGGGCAAGCCGTATAGGCAAAGACACCGCGCTCGCACGGATTATCGACATGGTCAGGAAGGCTCAGAATACGAAGCCCGAGATCGGGAGGCTTGCGGACAAGGTGTCCGGGATTTTCGTCCCTACTGTTCTCATCATAGCGGTGATTACTATGCTCGCATGGTTTAATTTCGGCCCCGCTCCGCGCATCACGTATATGCTGGTCACGACAATGGCCGTGCTTATAATAGCCTGCCCCTGTGCGCTTGGTCTTGCTACCCCTATATCGGTGATGGTCGGTGTGGGCAAAGCGGCCGAATACGGGGTGCTAATCAGGAAAGGGGACGCGCTCCAGCAGGCGGGGCAGCTTACGACCATAGTGCTCGACAAGACGGGGACTATTACAGTGGGTAAGCCCGTATTGACGTCGGTCGAGCCCGTCCCGGGCGTATCGGGCGGCGACGAATTATTGGCGCTTGCCGCAGGCGTGGAAAGCGGCTCCGAGCACCCTCTCGCAGAGGCTATTGTCGAAGCGGCAAGACTGAAAAACATAGAGATGAAACCCATGGAATCGTTTGAGGCCTTGTCGGGTCACGGCGTGAGGGCCGTTTACGGTGGAAACACGGTGCTGCTCGGCAACAGGAAGCTCATGGAGGACAACGGTATCGATACCGTTTCCATTAACGAAGCGGCGGAGCGTCTGTCGATGAAGGGGCAGACGGCGGTATTCGCGGCCCTGAACGGGACAGCGGCGGGCGTGCTTGGCATCTCCGACCCCGTCAAACCCGATTCGAGGGAAGCCGTGGAGAGGCTCCGTAAGCAGGGGATAAGGGTGATAATGCTCACCGGGGACAACAGGCTCACAGCGCAATCCGTAGCGGAGCAGGCAGGGGTGGATGATTTCATCGCCGAGGTGCTTCCGGAAGATAAGGCCAGGGAAATTTCCAGGCTCCGGGAAATGGGAGAGATGGTGGGGATGGTTGGGGACGGTATTAACGATGCACCCGCCCTTGCGGGAGCGGACGTAGGGTTCGCCATAGGAACGGGGACCGATGTCGCGATAGAGAGCGCCGATATAACCCTCATGCGGGGGTCGCTCCACGGAGTGGCGGACGCGGTGTCGATATCGAAAGCGACGCTCAAAAACATCAAAGAGAACCTGCTGGGGGCTTTTGCTTACAATACGCTAGCTATCCCCGTGGCTGCCGGGATACTGTTCCCGTTTACAGGTCTCCTGCTCAATCCCGTCATAGCGGGTGCCGCGATGGCGCTCTCCTCGGTCACGGTGGTAACGAACGCGAACAGGCTCAGGTGGTTTAAACCGTAGCATGGAGAGAACATGAATATCGCCGTCAACATACTCGGCATCGTTGTGGCCGCATTCATAGTATGGTGGTTCTGGATTTCAAAAAGGGGGAGCGAGGCGCGTACGGATGGTGATGCGATTAGTATTCTAGTCGACGGCGGCGTATACACGCCTTCCGTAATCCACGTCCCAGCGGGAAAGCCCGTTACCCTGCGTTTCCTACGGAAGGACCCGAGCCCGTGCGCGGAAAAGGTGATATTCAGCGGCCTCGATATAAGCGCCGATCTTCCGGTCGGAAGACCCCGCGACCTCAGTTTCATTCCCGAGAAAGCGGGTGATTACGATTTCACATGCCAGATGGCGATGTACCGCGGCAGGCTTATAGTGGAGGAGACGACGAAATCCTGAAAGGGGTGGACTCTCCCTCGAAAACCGATCTATCCCCAGGAATTCGGTACGTTCTTCTCAGGCCCGGCCTTCAACACCGGCCCCGAATGCATATATCGGGAAGCGCTGGTTCTTTTATTCTGACAAAAAGGAGAGCTCCCCGGGATACAGCACGGGTAAGACCTACTGGGAAACCTTGTTGACCTTGCTGGCTTGGAGTCCCTTGGGGCTTTCGACTACTTCGAACTCAACTTCATCACCTTCGGCCAGGGTTCTGAAGCCAGATCCTTCGATGGCGCTGTAATGAACGAATACGTCTTTACCGTTGTCCTGCTCGATGAATCCGAAACCTTTGGACTCGTTGAACCATTTAACCTTACCTTTCAAAATAAATTCCTCCAAAAATAAGATTTATGCAAGAGTACATACTTTTATTTTTTAGTCAACAGGATGTAAATTATTTTTATTCGCGCCGGATGCTATTTGACTTTAAAATATAATCTATATAGCCTAAATCCGGCTGATCAAATTAAGACCGCAGATTGAAGAAACCGAGGGGGGTATATATAGAATGGCAAACGAAAGACCGAATGTAGTCAAGATGAAGGGAAACCCGGTGACTTTACTGGGAAATGAGGTGAAGGTCGGGGACAAAGCGCCTGATTTCACGGCCCTTGCGGGTCTGGGGGCGCCTGTCGGACTCGGCGATATGAAGGACAAAGTAAAGGTATTCAACGTAGTCGTATCGGTGGATACCCCTGTTTGCGATGTCCAGACAAAGCGGTTTAACAAAGAGGCCGCCGGCCTCGGGGACGGCGTCGAGATCGTAACGTTGAGTATGGACCTTCCGTTCGCGCTCAAGCGTTACTGCGCAGCCGAGGGGATCGACAGGGTGAAGACGTTATCCGATTATCAGAATGCGTCCTTCGGGGAAGCGTACGGAGTGCTCATAAAGGAAAACAGGCTCCTGGCGAGGTCGATTTTTGTCGTGGACAAGAACGACAAGGTGAGGCACGCGGAAATCGTCGGGGAAATAACTCAAGAGCCGAATTATGAAGCTGCGCTTAAAGCCGTAAGAGAATCTCTGTGAATTTCCAAGTTTTAATATCATGAAAGTACGACCCTGACCGTCTGCGGATCCCATACTGAATTCCGCGCGGTCAGGACGGTGGAAAACTTCCCCAGGCATTAACGCCTTTAAAATCCATCCCCCAATATGTATCCTTATAAAGGTAAGGCAATTTAGTCAAGGAGGCTCGATTATGGGGCTCGGCAAAATGCTTGCGGGTCTTTTTAAAAAAGATGAGGCAGAGGCAGTCCAGGCGGGCAGGAGCAATTCCGGCGATGGCCCGGCTGAAGACACAGGTCAGGAACATACAGATTCAACCGGGGTTATCGGTGATCCCGTGAGCGTCGAAAGTACCGGCCTTCATGGAGATGCCGGTCATGAGCACGCAAACAAAATCTCCGCGGACGTAGGCGCTAATGAAGCTTCCTCGGCTGATTCCGCTCACGCGGAGGTCACAGAGAATAAGATCCTCGAGGTCCTGAGCAACGTTTACGATCCCGAGATACCGATCGATGTAGTAAATCTCGGGCTGATATACGGTATAGATATAGAGGGGGGGAACGTACGCATAACCATGACGATGACGGCCCCAGGCTGCCCCGCTTCTACGCAGATTGCCGGGGAATCGAAGATCCTGGTCGAGGAGATTCCGGGTGTCGAGAATGTGGAAATCGAGCTCGTCTGGGACCCGCCCTGGGACCCGAGCAAGATGAGCGACGACGCCCAGCAGAGCATGGGGATATTCTGATCGGGATGTTGTCAAGCCCCGTTAGTCCCGCGCCGAAATAAATTATGCCTCTCTTGCATAAAGGTATTTTCATAACCGGCACCGATACGGGTGTCGGTAAAACCGTTATAACCGCCGCATTGGCCTGGGCCTTGATTCAGGCTGGCAAAAGGGTCGCCGTGATGAAACCGGTAGAGACCGGCACCGGGCTCCCGGGACTGACGGACATCGAGTACGTGGAGACCGTGCTCGGGACGAAGTTCGAACCCGGCGATGTATGTATATACCGGTTCCGGGATCCCCTTTCACCGCTCGCCGCGTCGACGCTTACGGGTATAAAAATCGATACGGCTAAAATAGAAAAGGCATTTCGCAGACTCTCTACCGCACACGACACGGTTATCGTCGAAGGGGCGGGAGGGCTCCTCGTCCCGATAAGGGAGGGTTATCTGATGGCCGACCTCGCTTCCGACCTGGGACTCCCTCTCCTCGTCGTCACACTCCCCGGCCTGGGCACATTGAACCACACGGCCCTTACGATCGAATCGGCGAGAATGAGGGGCATCGAGGTAATCGGGGTTGTCATAAACCGTTTCCCTACCTCCCCGGGACTCGCCGAACTCACCAACCCCGACCTCATCGCCCGGATGACCGGAGTGCCTATCGTAGGCGTCTTTCCGTCCGACCCTTCACTGTCCGTCGAAGAGGGCAGAGCGGGCGGTATAAGAGAGCTTGCCCGACCGGCTTTCGCTCCCTGCCTGGGCGGGACTTTCGACTTCCAGGAATTTCTCGAGCGGCTGCGATAGACCTTCCTTTTTCCCGCTGAAAATTTGATAAATTGCGGTATTGCCTGTCTTCATATATATCCGCAGGGATTCGCATTTTAAGTCCGCACGGCGGAACTTGACAGATTTCCTCGGTATGATATACATACTAGGCGTTTTTTGAGTACTTAGTTTCAACTTTCCAAATGGACACACTCCAGAGCTAAGGTAAATAGGATGAGAAAACGGATTACATTGCTTTCAGTGCCTGTTTTGTCGCTGGCTATTTTTCTGGGCTTGTATTTTTTCGATAACGCTGAAAGCAGCAACAAAGGACCTGTTCAGCCGGTCAGGTTCAGCCATAAAATCCACGCCGGCGCCGAAAACGATCAGATACCTTGTCAGTATTGCCACAGCTTTGTAGACGTATCACCTAACCCCGGAATACCATCGGTCAAAAAATGCATGGGCTGTCACACACATATAGCCGGACGCGATGTAGAATACGACTTCGGCGGCACTACCATTAACTTACAGCAGGAGATAGCCAAGGTCAGGGAGTATTGGGCGAAGAAAGAGCCCATACCCTGGAACAAGGTCAACACGATGCCGGGCTACGTCCACTTCAACCACAAGAGGCACATAAAGCGCGGCATCGAGTGCGCCGCCTGCCACGGCGACGTTGCTAACATGGACCAGGTCTATCAGGTAACCAGGCTCAACATGGGGTTCTGTATCACCTGTCATACGGAGAACGCCAAAGACCACGAAGAATTGACTCACTTGAAAGACTGTCTCACGTGTCATTATTAATTGGAGGAGGAAATGTCTCAAGATAAAAAGGGCGGCATTAAGCGAAGGGATTTCCTTAAGATCATAGGGGTAGCCGGAGGCACGGCCGCGGTTGCGGGCGCCTGCTCCAATCCGGCCGAGCAGATCATCCCTTACGTCATCCCGCCCGAAGGGATAATCCCCGGAGTCCCCAACTGGTATGCAAGCACCTGCCGGGAGTGTCCGGCGGGCTGCGGTATCATCGTGAAGAACCGCGAGGGGCGGGCGATCAAGGTAGAGGGTAACCCGAAGAGCCCGATAAACATGGGCGGGAGCTGTGCTGAGGGACAGGCCATGCTTCAGGGGCTTTATAACCCCGACCGCACGAGGTCTCCTCTCGTAAGGAACGATTTGGGGAGGCTCGAACCCCGGGGTTGGGACGACGCACAGAAGATACTCACGGAAAAGATCGAAGAGGCCAGGAAGAAAGGCGGCAGCGGCAGGATAGTGTTCCTCTCCGATCATAATGAAGGGACCCTCGGGAACCTGATCGGCGACTGGATGTCGGCGCTCGGAGGAAAACACCTCACGTACGAAGCCTACTCGTACGAACCGCTCAAAGAAGCGAACCGTATCGTGTTCGGAATAGATAAGATACCTACATACAATATAGATAAAACTAAATACCTCCTGTCGTTCGGCGCCGATTTCATAGAGACCTGGCTGTCCCCGACCCTCTACACTAGGCAGTTCAGCGAGATGCACGGTTATAAAGACAAATCCATGGGGAAATTCGTCCACGTGGAGCCGAGGGCGGGGCTTACGGGCGTAAACGCCGACGAATGGGTATCAATTAAACCGGGCACGGAAGCCGTACTCGCACTCGGAATCGCGAGCGTCATCGTGAATGAGGGCATGTCGGTAAACGGCGGAGGGGGATTCGAGGGACTCCTCGGCGCATATACCCCCGAAAAAGTCTCTTCGGTCACTGATGTTCCGGTCGATACGATAAAAGAGATAGCCAAGGAGTTCTCATCCATGCAGCCGAGCCTCGCGATCGGCGGGGGCATCGCAAATACATCGACGAACGCCACCGAGACCCTGGTCGCGATAAATATTCTAAACTACGTAGCCGGGAATGTCGGCCGGACTATAGATTTCGGGAACTCGCTCACACTTTCTGGCGTAAGCACCTTTAAGGAGATCACGTCCCTCGTGGATTCGATGTCCAATGGCGAGGTCGATCTATTATTCATATACAATGTAAATCCCGTATTCACCCTTCCGAAATCTCTCGGATTTGAAGACGCTCTGGGCAAGGTCCCATACGTTGTGAGCTTCTCGAGCTTCATGGACGAGACTACGGAGAAGGCAAATCTCATACTTCCCGATAACACGACGCTCGAATCCTGGGGGGATTTCATACCCGACGGCAGGGTCCACGGGCTCATTCAGCCTGTGATGACCCCGGTCTTCAATACAAAGAGCACGGGGGACGTGATACTCGCCGTGACGGCGGGGCTCGAGGGTCTCAAGGGCAGATATACCCAGGTTTCTTATTACGACTACCTAAGGGATTCGTGGAAGCAGGTCTGGACGGGCGTCCCGGGAGGCGGTGATTTCGAAGCCTTCTGGAACTCTGCGCTCGAGAACGGCGGTTTCTACAGTGACGTTACTCCCGTGCAAGTATCCGCGTCTGGGAATATGTCGGGCATAAGCTTCGGAGAGCCCGAGTTCACCGGAGACGGAGACTTCTATTTTATGGCTTACCCGTCCTACAAGTATTACGACGGGAGAGGGGCGAACAAGCCCTGGCTCCAGGAGCTGCCCGATGCCATAACCACAGGGGTGTGGGACTCGTGGGTCGAGATACACCCGGATACTGCCAAAAAGCTCGGGGTCAAGCTCGGGGATTTCGTCAAGCTAGAATCGCCATACGGAACGATCGAGACACAGGCATATGTCTACGAAGGGATAAGACCCGATACGGTTGCGGTGATGATAGGGCAGGGGCATACGAGCTACGGCAGGTATGCGAAAGACAGGGGCGTCAATCCCCTTTCCATCCTCCCCGTCTCCACAGACAAAATAACGGGCAGCTTTGCCTGGCTAACTACGAAGGTAAAGGCCTCCGGCACGGGCAGGCACTCGCAATTCGTACAGACTCAGTACACGACCACGCAGCATGACAGGGACGTGGCGCAGGTGGTCACTCTCACGGAGCTTGAGCACGGCCTCCATCACGAAGAGCACGAGGAGCCCGATTTCTATCCCCCGGTCGAGTACGACAGGTACCACTGGGGAATGTCGATAGACCTCCAGAAGTGCACGGGATGCGGCGCGTGTATCACCGCCTGCTACGCGGAGAACAATATCCCGTTCGTCGGCAAGGAGCTCGTGGCGAAAAGGCGCGATATGGCCTGGCTCCGGATCGACAGGTTCTTCGAGAAATCGGACAACAAGGCCGGGTTCGAGACGAGGTTCCTCCCTATGCTCTGCCAGCAGTGCAATAATGCGCCATGCGAGCCTGTATGCCCCGTGTTTGCTACGTACCATAACCCGGAAGGGCTTAACGGAATGATATATAACAGGTGCGTGGGGACGAGGTACTGCTCCAACAACTGCACTTACAGCGTCAGGAAATTCAACTGGTTCACCTATAAGCTCCCGGATCCCCTAAACTGGCAGTTCAACCCGGACGTCACCGTGAGGGACAAAGGGGTCATGGAGAAATGTACTTTCTGCGTGCAGAGGATCATTTACGCCAAGGACCAGGCCAGAGACAAGGGCAGGGACGTGCTTGACGGGGAGTTCCAGGTAGCGTGCCAGCAGTCGTGCGCCTCGGGCGCGATCGAGTTCGGGAATTTAAAAGACCCTGAATCAAGGGTAGCGAAGCTTTCACACGACGAGAGGGGATATAGAGTGCTCAATCAGCTCAACACGAAGCCGAACATCACGTATCTAAAAAAAGTCAAATGGGATAAGGCATGATGAGTGAACAGAATTCATTAACTTACGCAAAAGTTAACGAAGACGTAATACGGATGCTCGATAAGCCGACCGTCAAGTGGCTTGCGCTTTTCCTGCCGGTCTTGGGCTTTGTCGGCTTCGGCTTGTTTTGTTTCCTGTACCAGGTCTATACCGGACTCGGTGTCGCGGGATACAGACACCCCGTTTTCTGGGGCGTATACATTACAGACTTCGTTTTCTGGGTCGGTATCGCCCACTCGGGGACGCTGATTTCGGCAATACTTTACCTCTTCAGGGCAAGTTTCAGGGTTTCCATATACAGGATCGCCGAGGCGATGACGGTTTTTGCGGTTCTGACGGCCGGGCTTTTCCCCATTATACACCTGGGGCGGCCGTGGTTTTTCTACTGGCTCTTCCCCTATCCGAACCAGAGGGAATTATGGGTGAATTTTAAGTCGCCTCTCCTCTGGGACGTATTCGCGGTCAGCACGTATCTTACCGTAAGCTCCGTTTTCTTCTTCGTGGGAATGATCCCGGATATAGCCGCGATCAGGGACAAGGTTAAAGAGGTCCCCCGTAAGATCGCATACACTATACTCTCGCTCGGATGGAAGGGGTCCAACTGGGAATGGCTCCATTATTCGAGGGCTTATCTCTATTTCGCGGCGTTCGCCACACCGCTCGTCCTGTCTGTGCACAGCGTCGTATCATGGGACTTCGCCATGGCTGACCTGCCCGGGTGGCACACTACCATATTCGCCCCCTATTTCGTGGCGGGGGCCATATTCTCGGGGCTCGGTATGGTGATAACGCTCACCATTCCGATAAGAAAAATCTTCGCGCTCGAGGATTACATAACACTAGACAATTACGACGGCATGGCGAAGATGATAATACTCACTTCGCTGATCGTGGGCTATGCGTACGGCACCGAGTTCTTCATGGCCTGGTACAGCGGAAGCCCTGCAGAATGGGGGCAGTTCTATTACAGGGCCACCGGTGATTACGCGCTCTTTTACTGGATAATGGTCGTCTGCAACGTGCTGATACCGATCCCGCTCTGGTTCAAGGCCGTCAGGAGGAACATAAAGGCTCTATTCATAATATCGATATTCATAAACATAGGCATGTGGTTCGAGAGGTTTAACATCATCGTGATCTCGCTCTCCCAGGGTTTCGAGCCGGGAGCCTGGGGAATATATAAAGTATCCTGGGTCGAAATGGGTATCACGATGGGCAGCTTCGCCTGGTTCTTCATGTTCTTCCTTATCTTTATCAAAACGCTGCCCGCTATTTCTATTTCCGAGTTAAAGGAAATTTTGCCTGTACCGAAGAAGGAGGCAAAACACCATGGATAAACAGGGAGTTCTGGGGATATTCTCTTACGTCGATCTCACCGTTAAAGCTGTCGGGAAGCTTAAGGATGAGGGGTTCAAGAACCTTCGTGTTTTTTCTCCCGTGCCTAACCATGAAATAGAAGCCGCGGTCGGAGAACCCGAAAGCATCGTACGGTTCTTTACCCTTTTCGGCGCCATGCTGGGCGCGGCGTGCGGCGTCGGTTTTACGGTCCTTACGGCCTCGGACTGGCCTATTCCCGTAAGCGCGAAGCCGGTCGTATCGATACCCCCTTTCATCGTAATCATGTTCGAGCTCACGATTCTGATGGGCGCGCTCTCGACGCTCCTGGGTCTGCTCATAAATTCCCGCCTCAGGCGGAACGCACCGAGGAGCATGTATGATCCTCGGTTCACGGACGATAAATTCGGCGTAATGGTTACATGCGGCAAGGATAATGTGAAGAAGGTCGAAGAGATACTAAATTCCCAGGGGGCCGAAGAAATAAAGTTCGAGGGCGTTTAGTCGGACAGGCTGTCTCAGGAGGTACTAAGGGATTGTCGGTGATGAATATGAAATATTATGTGATTTTGATAATAGTATCTAGCTTCGTAGGGTCATCCGGGGCGCACGCATTCCCATGGAATTTCGATATGTGGCTCCAGCCCTCGATACAGCCTTATGAAGAACCGATAGCTTACCCCGAGCTCTCGGTTTCGACGACCGGTCTCCGGCTCGAGCCCCTTCCGAGAGAGCACTACGAGAGCATGACTGCGAATCCCGTACCCGCCACAGCGGAATCGCTCAAGAACGGGGAGCAGCTCTTTAGTACGTACTGTTTCGTCTGCCACGGCAAAGAGGGCAAGGGGGACGGACCCGTAATAAAGAGGGGGTTCTATCCGATGAACCTCACGACACCCGCTGTCGTAGCCCGGACCAACGGCTACATATACGCCTACATCAGATACGGCGGTAAGGTCATGATGCCGAGCTACCGCGAGAGCATCACATCGGAAGGCGCGTGGGACGTCGTGAATTACGTAAGGAAACTCCAGGGAAATCCGAATACCGCACCGGCTAAACCCCAGAACGGGAATACAGTAGAGGAGACCGCTCAGTAATATGGATCAGCATATAAGAGATGAAATACTCGCTAAAAGATCGAGCATACCGACCCTGGGCATATACATATTTCTAATCATCGCCGTAATCGGTTTCGGGACGTTCGTATCTCAGATACTAGGGTCTGATCCCAGGGGCGCGTGGGAGGTATTCCTGATCAACTTCCTTTTCTGGACCGGCATAGCCCAGGCGGGAATCGTGTTTTCGTGCATACTCCGTATCACGAACGCTAGATGGGCGAGGCCGCTTTTGCGCGTGAGCGAGGGTTTAGGCTCGTTTCTGCCGATATCCCTGATCCTGCTCCTCGTGGTTTTCGCCGGGAGGGATTACCTGCTCCCGTACGCCACGGAACACTATCACCATCCGAAGGATGTATGGCTCAATATGAAGTTCGTGTTCGGCCGTGACGTTATCGGCTTCATAGTGCTCCTTATCGTGAGTTCGTTTTATCTCTACTATTCCCTCAGACAAGACCTGGGCGGCGTGAGCCAGAAGCTTAGCGGTATCGCCGGCTGGATCTCCTCCGGATGGACCGGAGAGGAAGAGCGGAAGTCTGTCTGGATAAAGATAGGCAAATTCGCCCCGGCCGTGATCATCTTATACGCCATTGTTTTCAGCTTCTTTGCCTGGGACCTTATGATGTCGCTCGACCCCCACTGGTTCAGCACGCTCTTCGGCCCGTTCTACTTCATGGGGAGCTTTGTCGCGGCGATCGGGACTACTATTATATTTTCGATACTGATGAGGAGGAGGCTCGGCCTCGAGGATTATCTGAACGACAACCAGTATCACGACATCGGGAAGCTCCTTCAGGGTTTTTCGCTATTCTGGGTCTACCTGTTTTTCTCGCAGTTCCTTCCGATTTGGTATGCGAACATGCCCGAGGAAACAGCATTCGTAATCAAGAGGGTGCAGGACGAGCCTTTCAGGTCGCTGGCATGGGCGGTGCTTACCTGCTGCTTTATATTCCCCTTCGTTTCCCTGCTCCCTAGGACGAACAAGGTGGTGAAGCCGATAGTCGTATTCATCGCTTCCGTTTCCCTGACCGGTTTCTGGCTTGAAAAGTACGTGCTGATAATCCCGTCGCTATCCAATACCGTAGGCATAAGCCTGATACAAATACTCATAACGCTGGGTTTCTTAGGCGCATTCGTTATGACTTTCCTGATCTTCATGAGGGCGTTACCGTCAATACCTGTAGGTGACCCGTTCTTCGGCGGGAAATCCGGCTCGGGAGGACATTAATGGACGAAAGACATTTGGATATGATAACTCAGGTGGCCGTAGCCGCCCTGTGTCTCGGTGTCGCCGGCTTCATATCGCTCATAGCGACCGTAGCCCTGTTCGGACCCCAGATCGCGCCCCTGATGAATAAGCTCCCCTGGTAGCCGGTATAAGGATCGCGCTCTCCGATGCGCGGGGCTCTCCGGATTCGGGCGCGTGTATTCCTATTTCTCCCACCCCTTTCACAAATAAACCATTTGACAGAGTGTGTTATACGGTGCAAAAATCATAGGTAACAAATTCGAATAAAGTCAGGAGGGCGTCATGGCAAAAAAACCGTCGGATGGGTCCAGAACAAAAAACGGGGATAAACCCGCGAAAAAGAAATCCGGCCTTAAATTGACCTACATTCTATACGAAAAGAAGGACAGGGTGGCGCGCGTGACTATAAACCGCCCTGAGGTGCGTAACGCCCTTAATTCTGAGGTGCGTGAAGAGCTTGCGATCGCCATAGAGGACGCGTGGCTCGACGATGAGATAGGCGTTATTGTGCTTACGGGCGCGGGCGGCAAGGCGTTTTCAGCCGGAGGAGACCTCTCCTGGATTGTCGACCCCAAGAAAAAGGTAGACGCGAAGTACATGCTCGTTCATTACAGGCTCGCGACCGCGATGAGGTGCTGCGGGAAACCCATTATCGCGCGCGTCGACGGCTATTGCGTCGGGGGAGGGAACGAGCTCAACATGCTCTGCGACCTGACGGTAGCTTCAGATACGTCTGTTTTCGCGCAGGCGGGCCCCCTCGTTGGGAGCGCGCCTATATGGTACGGCCTCCAGCAGCTCCAGCATTCGGTCGGAGACAAGAAGGCGAGGGAGATCGTCTACCTCTGCAACAGATACACGGCGCAGGAAGCTATGAATATGGGCTGGGTCAATAAAGTGGTACCCCAGGACAAGCTCGACGAGGAAGTGGACGCCTGGTGCCGGAGCCTTCTCGAGAAGAGCCGGCAGTCGCTCAGGATCGCAAAGCTCCAGATAAATTTCATTTCCGACATGGCCCACCCGCAGATCACGCACGGGCTCGAGCTCGCGAGGTTCTTCATGAAGGCACCCGAAATGGTCGAAGGCGCTACAGCGTTCCTCGAAAAGAGGAAACCCGATTTCTGGGGAGTCGATTAAATACCGGGAGGCCGTGGCGGTATATGTCTAAAGAGGCGGAAATAAAGTTTCTGATAAAGCTCGACGACAAGGGCGCGCCCGAGGAGATTTACTGGAGCGCGAGCGATTCCGGTCTCGAGGGCTACGTGCCCTGTGATTCGCTCATGATATCGGTGTGGGACCGGTCCGAGAAGAATACGATGAGCGTCGATCTCTGGACGGACGAGATGCAAGTGGGCGAGATGAACGCGCACTATTATTTTACGCTGATGAAGATGGCCGATACGTACTCGAGGGCGACGAGCAATCAGGAGCTCTCGGACATGATAAGGAAATTCGCGGACGAGTTCGCCAAAAAAGTCGAGGACTTCGCCGTGAAGCCCGGCTGATATTCGAGTTCCCTCCTCAGAATGCGGATAATACCTCACGCGCGAAGAATTTGAGTGTAGCGTGGTTCATGATGTCGGAGAAGAAGACGGTGTATTTCGTTATACCTTTCTTCTCGTTCTCCTCGATCTTCCTTATGCACTGCTCGGGCGTTCCGACTATGCCCAATTTTTCCACGTCCCCGAAAAACCCGTACCGCATCTGAGCCTTGGGGAGTTTTTCCGCGAGCTCCGCCTTGTCCTTTGCGAGTACGCATACCGTCTGCTGTGATATCCTGATATCTCCGGGGTTCCTTCCGACCGTGCTGCAGTGACCCCTGAGCGCTTCCATCTTGCTGTCGAAGGACAGGGAATGGTTTGCCGGGCAGTTCCATTCGTCTGCGAGCTCCGCTACGACTCTCAGGAGATATTTTTCGCCGGCTCCGCCTATGATGACAGGCGGGTGCGGTTTCTGAACAGGCTTCGGGTTGCAGTAGGCCTCATTTATACTGTAATACTCCCCGTCGAAGCTCGGTTTCTCCTCTG
>DATIET010000130.1:0-6717 GCA_035455615.1 Thermodesulfobacteriota bacterium | reverse complement strand
TCTTTTTCATTCTCTCAAGGTAGGCGCCTGTCCTAGTGTCGACCTTGATCACGTCGCCCACATCTATGAACAAAGGGACCTGAATCGTTGCGCCCGTCTCGAGCACCGCGGGCTTCGTGGCCCCGGTAACCGTGTCGCCCCTCATGCCGGGCTCCGTTTCCCTGATCTCGAGCTCGACCGCGGTCGGAAGCTCGACGCCCATGGGCTCGCCGTTGAAGTACAGCACGTTCACTTCCTGCTGCTCTTTGATGAAGCTCGCGACCTCACCCACCTGGGCCAGACTCAGCGTGTGCTGCTCGTACGTCTCGAGGTCCATAAAATGATACCCTATCTCGTCCTTGTAAAGAAACTGCATGGACTTTCTCTCAGTATCGGGCACGCGGAACGAATCGCCCGACCTGAAGTTCTTCTCCTGCACCGCTCCCGTTACCACGTTTCTGATACGGGTCTTCATAACGGCGCTCCTCTGCGCCATCTTGGAATGACTGTATTCGATGATCTCCCATATACCGCCCTCGTATTCTATCTTGAGACCCTTATGGAACTGATTAGTCTGGACTACTCCCATCTAATGCTTACCTCCTGATTTATTTAAAAACCAAACACGAGCCTATCGGTCTCCTTCGTCGTCGCGCGGATTTTCATCATCGGCCTCATCCTCTTCGGGGCCGCCCGGTATCCTGTAGCCTTCGGTCACCCACGCCCCCAGGTCGACCATCTTGCACCTCTCGGAGCAGAAGGGCCTCCACTTGTTCCCCTCCCAGGGAGAAAGCTTTCCGCACTTGGGACATCTCGTTTCCACGGGCAATGAAATTATTTCCTATGAATCTCACATTTCAAGGATAAGATTAAAATTCACGCCTTGGACGGGGTTGAGAATTCCGCCTTGGGCGCCTCTTTTCTGGGCGGCTCCTTTTTCGCGGCAAAGGACTCCTCAACGAGCTCGCAAACGATATGCGCAAGCGTAATGTGGAGCTCCTGAATCCGGGGGGTGGATTTGGAAGGGACGCTCACCGAGCAATCGACCGCCTTTTCGACCCTGCTCTTGTCCTGCCCGGTAAAAGCGATCGTCTTAAGTCCGAGCGCCTTCGCCGTTTGAAACGCTTTTAATACATTTGCAGATTTCCCGCTCGTCGTTAATCCCCATGCGACGTCCCCCTTATTACCGAGCGCCTCGATCTGGCGCGAAAAGACGTCCTCGAAGCTGCCGTCGTTGGGTATGGAAGTGAGGATCGAAGAGTCGGTAGTCAGGGCAAGGGCCGGGAGGGCTTTCCGCTGCTTCGAGTACCTGTTCACGAATTCGGCCGCGATATGCTGGGAGTCGGCGGCGCTCCCGCCGTTGCCGAATATCAGCACCTTCCCGCCCGACTTAAGCGACTTGATTATAGTCGAGGCGGCTTCTTCCACCTCCGCCGCCGATTCCTTGGCGAAACGGAGCTTAATGTCGGCGCTTTCCCTGAGTCTCGAAATAATGCGTTCCTTCATGTCTTATGTCCTTTTGAACATCCTCTCTATTTCGGTATAGGAAAGCTCCCGGGCGACGGGCCTCCCGTGGGGGCACGAATGAGGGAACTCGGCAAGGTCGAGCTCGTTAAGGAGCGCCTTCATCTTCTCGGGGTTGAGCTCGTAATTAGCCCTTATGGAAGAGTGGCACGCCATCGTCGAAATCACAGTATCTATTTTATCGGTCAGGCTCTTCTCTGCTCCCGACTCCTTTATCTCGGATACGATGTTCCTCACGAGACGCTTGAGGTCGGTATTTTTAAGGAGGGCCGGGACCCTCCTGATTATATATGCATTCTCTCCGAAACCTTCAATGTAGAGCCCCAGGGACTCGAGTTGAGCGGAATGTCCCGAGAGCACGTCCGATTCGTGCGGGGAGAGCTCGACTACCTCCGGCACGAGGAGGTCCTGAGTCTGGATGGTTCCGTTTCCGGTATACGCCTTTTTAAGCCTTTCATAATTAATCCTTTCATGGGCAGCGTGCTGGTCGACGAGTATCATGCCGTCCGGGGAGGCGCATATTATATAGAGATCGCCAAGCTGTCCCAATACCTTGAGACCTGAATAAAACCCGCTCTCGCCGAAAAGCCCATTCGCCGGACTCTCCACTCCCGGACGGAGATTCGGCTCACGGTCAATTGCCGGGACGTGGGCTGAGGGCGTATCGGCTTCATTATTATATACACGGAAGCCGTTCACTCCTTCTACGGTCTGAACGCCGTCCGGTCCCCGGCCGCCGTAGTCAGCGCCGCTCTCGCGGGCGGGGACGTACCCTCCGGGCGCGTGTCCGAAGGTGCGCCTTTGACCGCCCAGCCAAGGCGCCTTCTCGAGCATCCCGGTAATCGACTCCCTGATGAGGTCGCCTACGAGCCTCGCGTTTCCGAACCTGACTTCATTCTTGGTAGGGTGTACGTTCACGTCCACGTCCCCCGTAGGTATCTCGATGAAGAGCACACCCTGAGGGAACTTCCCCTTATCGATCATCCTGCCGTAGGAGTCGATCAGCACCCGCGTCAGGAACCTGTCCCTCACGCTCCTCCCGTTCACATAGGTATAGAGCTTCTGGGTCGTGGACCTCGTATCGAGCGGGCCCGCCATCAAGCCTGAAACGCGCACCCCCATACCCTCGGCCGAGACCCCGTGGAGTCCGATTCCCGGATATAACTCGGATATCCTCTCGGAGACGGTCTCTCTCCCAGGGAGGCGCAAAAGCGTCCTGTCTTCGCTCCGGAGCTCGAAACCTATGCCGGGCCTCGAAAGGGATTCCCTCTCGACGATATCGAGCACGTTCGAGAGCTCGGTCTCGGTCTTTCTCATGAACTTATGCCTTGCGGGGGTATTATAGAAAAGATTCCTTACCTCGACGGTCGTGCCCGGAGGCGCCCCTGTTTCTTCCACGCTCCTGACGACGCCGCCTTCGACGGCGATTACAGTGCCTATCATCTGGTCGCGGGTCCTCGTTACCAGCCTGAACCTGGATACGCTCGCTATGCTCGGAATAGCTTCCCCTCTGAAGCCGAGCGAGCTTACGGAGAAGAGGTCCTTCAGCTCCCTTATCTTGCTCGTCGCATGGCGTTCGATGGACATGAGAGAGTCGTCCCTCGTCATCCCCTCGCCGTCGTCCGATACCCTTATGAGTCTCTTCCCGCCCGACTCCAAGTCTATGTCTATTTTTCTGCTTCCTGCGTCGATCGCATTTTCTATCAGCTCTTTTACAACCGAGGCCGGCCTTTCCACTATCTCCCCTGCCGCTATTTTGGAGACAAGATTATCGGATAAAATCCTTATCTTTCCCATCTGGTACGAGCCAGTTTACATAAAAGTGGAATATGAGTCAAAAGAGCGGAGGCAGGGGTCGCGGGGTCTCGATTGAAACAGTCTCCGGGCGTCCGCGGCTTTGAGGGAAGCGGCTCAAAATATCTTCAATATTATCAGAACGAGGAAGAAGAGCGTCGGGAGTACAATACAGGCTATAGATAAAACCGTGTATACGGAAAGGGTCGTCCGCGCCCCCACGCCGTAGACGTCGTCAGAGTGTTTTTTGAGTATCCGCAGATATTCCTTCAGCATCGGGTCTATATATAATCTACTTAAATAGGCTTAATATTGTAATGGGGCAGTCGCGAAGCGGGCGGCAAAGGGGCGGAAACGAGTCTGCGATGCACCGGGGGCCCGGAAATTTTACTGATACGTGCCTGAAAACTTTATCGGCGTCGAAAAAACCGTTATATTTGAATGCTACAATTTCGACTCCGATTATGTATAATCTTAACCTATTCTCGCTGTCAAATTAAGGAGATACGATGCATCTTTTTCCCGGCCGCTATATTATTAAAGCCCTCGATCCCGCCGTGCGCTTCTGTCTTATGACGTCACTCCTCCTTGGGATTTTATTATCGGGCGTCGCGGCGCCCGCGTCCCGCGCCGTAGACAGGACATTGGAATCGCCCAAGAGGGTGCTCCTCGTAAAAGATTACAAATGGGCTTCGGGCGGCATGGGCAGGCCCGCCATCATGAAGGAGATCACGCTCCAGAACGTCGGCAAGTACGACTACGAAAACATAGCCATCGAGGTAGACCTGTATACGAAGAACGACATCCCGCTCGGCTCGATCAGAGGGACTATTCACGAAATACTCCCGCACGGGAGCGAAAAGACCTTCTACAACGTGAAATTCGGGATTATGAGCGCGGAGCTGCAAAATACTATAGCCCGCGTAGCAGCAGCCGACCTTATCGAGAAAGGCACGCCCGCTCAAGCGAAGGACCTCATCCACGTGAAGGGGTGGGAATGGACCGGGGGACAATACGGCACGGAAGGGGTTCTCAAGAGCATAACGCTCGTGAACAGGAGCAGCGACAACTGGAAGGATATAAAGATCAGGGTCGATTTCCTGGGCATACCCGGGGCAAAGGTCGGCGTGAGGGGCTTTACGAGCAGAGCGGTGATACACGACCTCCTCCCCGCAAATAGCGAGCGCACCTACACGAATATCAACGTCGGGTTCAGACACCCGGACGCCCGGAGCGTCGATATAAGCGTCATGAGCGCGAAGCCCATCTCCGAGAAAGAGCTCAAGGTTAAGATGGCGAAGAAAGAGGGAAAGAGGGCGGTCAAGAAGAAAAAGAAAAAGACCACGGCCCAGGGCGACGGCACTCAGGCGCCGGGCGAAGAGGGCGGCACTATACCTGAGAGCGAGAAGGAGCTTTCTCTGTCCGAAAGGTATAAGCAGAAACTCGCTCAGGAAAGGGGCGAGATACCGGCGGCCCCGGAAGAGGGCACAGAACCCGCCGAAGGTACGGAGTCGGTCAAGGACGCCATGACAGGGGAAGGCGGGGAGGAGGAGCCGGCTTCCGATACGGAAGAGGGCGAGGAAGTGGTCGAAGAGGAAGAGGAGTATGAATACGAGGAAGAAGTGCCCCTCCCCTCGGAAGACATCGTCGTCGAGGACCTAAAATGGGGCGGAGGCGTGACGGGCACCATGGGAAAGATATCGGAGCTAACCCTCAACAACCTGAGCGACATAACGTACGCGAAGATCGAGCTCAGGATAGAGTTCTTTTCGTTCAAGGAAGAAACACCGATGTTCTCGAACAAGACCACGATATACGACGTCCTGCCGGCAAAGGGCAGGAAGACATTCAAGAACATAGACGCCGGGTTCCTGAACGCGATACCCCAGGAAATCCGCGTCGAGGTTATTAACGCCGTACCCTTCGGCCAGTAGCCTTACAAAAGCCTTTATCCGGGTTCCGCACGCGGACCTCTTTCAAGGGTTTCAGGGGCTCAGAACAGGTCGAGCTGTCTACCCCCCGGCCTTCTAAAGTGTGCAGTTGAAAGCTCGAACTTGTTGCCGTCGAATCCCGCTTTCCTGCATGCGACATCGAACAAGTCCCGCGCCTGCTCGGCGTATATACCCTTTCCCCTCATCCTGTCATGGAACTCCGAGCTGTTAAGCTTTCCGCCGCGGACGGACCTGATCCTGTTAAGGACCTTTTCCTTCCTGTCGGGGAAATTCCTCTCGAGCCAGGCAGTAAAGAGGTCGGACACGCCGTAGGGAAGCCTGAGCATGATGAAACCGGCGCTCCTTGCGCCCGCGTCGGCGGCGCTTTTTATAATATGCGGTATCTCGTGGTCGGTGAGGCCGGGTATGACCGGGGCGACCATGACTATCACCGGTATCCCGTTCCGGGATAACTCCTCTATCGCCCTCAGTCTCAACCGGGGCTCGGACGTGCGTGGCTCCATTTTCATCCTGAGTGCGGGGTCGAGCGTGGTTATAGAGACCGCGACCATTATGCCGTCCCATTCGGCTAAGTTTTTGAATATGTCTATGTCGCGCGTGACGAGATGGTTCTTGGTCACGATGCCCGCGGGATTTTTGAATTCGGAAAGCACCTCGAGACAGGCGCGCGTAAGACGGAAGCGGCGCTCGGCTGGCTGGTAGCAATCGGTATTCCCGCTTAGGGCTATAGTATCGGGGACGTATTTCGGGGACGAGAGCTCTTTTCTTAGGAGCGCAGCTGCGTCTTCCTTGACGAAGATCCTGGTTTCGAAGTCGAGCCCGAGTGAGAGGCCCAGGAACTCGTGCGAAGGCCGCGCGTAGCAGTAGATGCAGCCGTGCTCGCATCCGCGGTAAGGGTTGATGCCGGCGTTGAAGCCGACGTCCGGGCTGTCGTTGTAGGTGATTATGGACCTCGACGTATCCTTATAAAAAACGGTCTCCGGTGATATGCCTTCGGATATCTCTTCCTCTGTAGGCTCGAACTCTATCTTCTCGAACCTGTTGGCCGGGTTCTCAGCCGAGCCCCTGCCCTTTATGCCCGGTGTCAGCGCGCTCATAGCCTCACAGTCCTCGTGTGAGAATTTACGAATTTATAACACATACGGAAAGTATAAAAGATAGGGAGGTGGAATGGTATGGGCTTTTTGGGTTTAAAGATTTGGGAAGTAAAAATCTTTCCTAACCTAAAGGCAAATAAAAAAGAAAATATAATTTCGAGCTGCGCGAGAAATCTATCTTTTGCCTTTCTCTTCCCGACATTACAGAATTTGCGGCACACAATGTGTGCTCATACACGGTTCTTTCCAACCTCCTCTGCCAGACCCGCAAGTGATCCCAACCCGTTCGTGCTGAGCAGGAGCCTGCCCTGAGCTTGCCGAAGGGTCGAAGCACGCATTTTTTCTCCACGACATTACAGAATTTGCGTTAA
>DATIET010000129.1:0-6338 GCA_035455615.1 Thermodesulfobacteriota bacterium | reverse complement strand
GGTTAAACCTACCCCAAGACAAAGACTTTCAAATTAAGAATTATCAGATGGCCGGGGATAATAGCAATCGGCAATTAGGGTTTGTTATTTCTATGGGGGGGCTACAAGGGAGAGGTGTGTCTGAATTCGATGCCGCTCGGAGTAACGGCAGTCGTATCGGGATCCCCGGCCCCGTCGTTTTCACTTCCGGTGCCGCCTCCGCAGCCGAGCATGTAAACCGCAAACATTAAAACCAGGAAAAATGCAGGGCGTCCGGTCTCCGAACTTACGCTCGTGAATATCCCCATACTCGTTCCCATTCTCTTGTCCGAAAGGCGGGGAAGACCGGACGCCCTCGACCCTGGGACCGCAGTCAACGAAAGTTGTTGACACGAATCCGATATGAATTTAATTTTAGCGTTGAGTTATAACTCAATGCCGGTTCTGATCCAATGTATCGGCATCAAGTCCTCCGAGAGACCACCCTCTCGGGGGATTTTTTTATGATCCGTTTTGAGATTAACCGCGTGTGTCCGCCTCAACAATTGGACGACGGTATAAATAATAGATAGGACGAAGGTATTAAGAGGGGAGGGCGGATATGGAAAAAGGCGTATGCCGGACCGGGTCTAAAGTGCCGGGCGGTAAGGCTCATTACCGGCTGTTCTTACGAGCGTCTATGCGTCCGATCAAATCAAAGTAAAGGCTAAGGTGGGATTCGGGGTTCCATTTTTTGAGGTATGCCTCGTATCCCCTCCTGCCGAGCTCATCCCTGTATGAAGGGTTCGCGAGCAGCAGTTCCATGGCTCTTACGAGCTCGGCTTCCGAGTTATAAACGATGCCTCCGCCGCTGTACTCGATCAATTCCGGGGGCGCTCCTATGTTATTCACGATGACGGGGGTCTTCTCGCGGAACGCTTCAAAAATCACGAGTGTCGAGATTTCATAGTTTATGGAGGGCACTATAAGAGCCACAGCTCTTTTGTAGAGCCTTGTGAGACGGGGACGGGACAGAAAACCGGGCATGTGAATGTTATCCGCGCCACCCGCCGCCTTACGCAGTCGGGATTCATAATTTCCTTCCCCGGCTATAACGAGGTCCGCTTTGGCGTATCCCCTGAATACGGGCACGAGGTTTTGTACGCCCTTTAGTCTTTCGATACGCCCGGCGTAGAGGAAGAACGGTTTGTCCGGGATTTTAACGTCGTCCGTTTCATCAGGGCCCGCAGGGCCGTAAACGTCCGGAGCGAAGTGAGGGATATGAGTGATGGGGACATCGATACCGGAGTCCTCGTGGATTTTCTTGGCGAACCTGCTCGGGCTGATTATTGCGTCCAGGTGCTTTAACGAGTCTTTCAAAAGTCCTGTATGCCGCCAGAGCTGCGGAGGCCTCTTGTAAACGATCTGGCATAATGTGCACGACGGTTTAACGCACGGGGCGCTCCCGTATTTCATGAGGACGTGAGTCGGGCATACGAGCCAGTATTCGTGAATGGTGTAGAGCTTGATCCCCTCTCCGTACCCGAGTATGCCGGGCCCGCCCGCGAGGGAGATATTGTGGAAATGTATCACGTCGAAGCCGCTTGCAAGTATTTCCCTAATCCGTCCGGATTTGAATAGCGGCAGGCCCGACTGCTGAGTCGCGAGCGGCGAGAGCGGGCCGTATCCGCTCCTGAGTCCGTGCACCTCGACGCCCGGGTGGTCGACGCACGGCGGGACCCGGCGGTTCTTCGATAACAGGTTATACGAGTCCATGCAATGGACGACCGTGACATGATGGCCCCGTGCGGCAAGCTCGTTTGAAAGCTGTTGTACGTAAACGGCGTCGCCGCCGAACCCGTAGGGCGGGTAAAAGGTGGTTATCATGCAGAATCTGAGCTTCCTTTGCACGTTATTCATCTGTCGACGAGCCCGCGCAGTATCTTGCGCGGGACGTTCCTTAGCCTGACATAATAAGGGAACAGCCCGGATAACATCAGACCTGTGAGCCTCTCGCTTTTCAGGTAGTATGCGTCCACCCGCTTAAGCGCGAAGCGATTGCTTCCGGGGGTTAATAGACCCAGCTCGTCCGAGCACGCGCAATCGAAGAAACGCCCCGCGATCCCCATGCTCCTTTCGTCGTATCTCCCATAGGGATAGGCGAAGGAGCGTACGGGCTCGCCGAGGACTCCCTCGATTATCTCTTTAGATTTTACAATTTCGTATTCGGCTTTCTCCTCCCCGAGCTGCGTGAGGTCGGGGTGCGTGAGTGTATGGGCCCCGAAACTGATCCCCGCCCCTCTCATCTCCAGGACCTCCGCCCAGCTAAGCATTTCGCTGCCGTCGAGCGGGGGCATGCGGCCGCCGGGGCCGGAGGGGTCTCCGACAGTGAGAAAAACCGTGGCCGTCAAGCCGTGTCTCTTCATTACAGGGAAGGCTTCCGAGTATACGCTCCTGTAACCGTCGTCGAAAGTAAGCACGAAGGTCTTCTCCGGCAAGGGAGCCCCGCGGTGCAAATTTTCAACCGCGTCCGTCAGGCCCAGGGTACGGTAGCCGTTCCGTGTTAATTTCTCCATGAAATTCCCAAATAGCTCCGGAGGAAAGGATATTACGGAAGGTCTCTCATCTATTTTATGAAATGTCAAAACTGGAAGGAAGGATCTCATACGAGCCGGTTATCCTCACTTTGTCAATTCAGGAAAGGGAATTAGCTCACGGACCTGAATTAACTTATTATTTCTACGGCATAATGACTTATTCTACATAATTTTTACTGTATATGTCAGGCTCGGCCGGCAATAGAGCGCGCAAACGGGGCCTTCGGCCGAATTAACGCCTTTACGGCATTTGTGTATCTTTTTTTATTCATATCGAATACATTTTACCGAAGGGGATATGTTGTGGTCAAAACTCCGGCCGTCGTCATCAAGCTCGATTCCATAACCGGCTTACAGACAGCGAGGATTTTATCCGGCTATGGAATTCCCGTGATAGGCATCGTCGACGACACGTCTCATTTCTGCAGCAGGACGAACTGCTGCAAAGAAATACTGGCCGGCTCCACGACCGACGACGGGCTTCTCGAGACTCTATCGGTCATTGCCGGAAAATGGGGGATATCCGCTCTCTTCCCCTGCAGCGACGAGAGCGTACGCGTAATTTCCCGCAACAGGGAAAGACTGACGGTGGATTTCAGGTTCGTGCTGCCGGACGAGGACGTCTTAGACCTTTTCATGAACAAGGTTAATTTTTATAAATACGCGCGGGACAGAGGGTTCACGATACCTTCCACGTTCTTTCCGGCGTGCAGGGAGGACATTACTGAAATTGCGGAAAAGCTCGGCCCGCCTTACATAGTCAAGCCGGCAGTGAAAACGAAGAAGTGGACGGAACGTTTTCAGAAAAAGGTGCTGAAGCTCGACAGTATCGAGGCGCTCGACCGCGTCTTCGACGACTGCCTCGACGCGGCCGGGGATATCATAGTCCAGGAGCGTATCGACGGGGACGACTCCTGCCTCCGTTCCAGCATATTCTATTACAACTCCGGATTCGAGCGGGTCCTGACGTTCACCTCTCGCAAGCTCAGGCAGTGGCATATCGAGGACGGGGACGCGTGTCTCGCCGAGGAGTGCAGGGACGATGAGGTCGTTAGACTGACGGAGGAGCTGCTCGCGGGCATAACGTTCAGAGGGATTGGCTCGATAGAATTCAAGAAGGACCCGTCGACGGGACGGTATTATAACATTGAGGCCAACGTAGGCAGGCCCGTTACGAGGATAGGCCTCGTTGAAAAGGCCGGCGTCCCGATTTTATACGCGATGTACAGGGATGCGCTGGGAATGGCTCTCCCGGCCGATGTAAAGCAGCGCTATACCGGCGTGAAGTGGATCTCAATCATTAACGACACGCTCTCGGTCTTTGCCTATTACAGGAAGAAAAAGTTGACCGTCCGGCAGTGGCTCGAATCGCTCGGCGGAGTAAAGGCGTTCGCCGTATTTTCCCTGAGAGACCCGCTGCCCTTTATATTTCAGCCGGTCGATTATCTGAGGAACTATTTAGGGAGGCCGAAACCCGGTCCCGACGAGCGCCGTCACGGTGGCATGTGAGCTTTATATTATCCGGACCGGAATCGTCGTCAGGCGAACCAGCTTACCACCGTATATCTCGACCCTTCCGTCATGGGAGTGACCTCGTGAAAGAGGTGCGAACGAAAAGCGAGCTGCATCCCGGCCGCTCCCGGCACTTCGAACCCCCTCGACTCGAAGCGCGGGTCTTTCAGTATCCCGTATATGATGAGCGAGCCCCCGTGTAGGTGTCGTCCCCGGGCTCTTCCGTTTCATCGTTCAGGAATAGGATGGCCGAAACCCTGCGCTCTTTGACCGTCTCCGGGTTTTTTGGGTCGGAGCCCCTGTCGACGTGAACATGAAAGAAATCGCCGGTCCTGTAAAAAAGGAATTGAGGCTCCTGGGGATGCGAGAGCTCTTCGCCGAAACAGGTTTCGAGCTCGCTTTTGACGCCGGTCAGCTTGTCGCGGAGGAGCGAGAGTGTCTCGTTCGAAACCGATTTCCTCACAGTGCGCCGTATGCCCTCGTCGAGCGGACGCTCGTCTGTTTTTACGATTTCCGCCGGGCCGCCTCCGGACGAGGACATTTCCGACCGGATTCTGATGCACAGGTCGGCATCGAGAAAGTTCTTTTTAACGAATAGCCCGAATGAAGAATTAGCGACCGTATTCATTTATGACACCGGGGATAAAGCAAATTAGAGATTAACCGATGGGATATGGTAAATTCAATTTCTGGACGTCGGTTGAAAATTAGAGATCATGTCGGCCGTTCTTTTGCGCGGTACGTCCGAAAGGACGAAACGCGCGCACTCCATGCCCGGACTGCGCCCGCTGCCGTGCTAAGTTTCGCCGGATTATTTTCAACCGACCGGAGTAATCACCAGAACTTGCCGTAGAGCTTCTCGGCGTTGTTCCAGAATATGTCCGCTTTCAGCTTTTCGGACACGTCGGCGCCTTCTATCTTCCAGTACTCGGACGCGAAATCGCTCCACGGTATGTCCGAGCCGAAGAGGAAGCGGTCTCCGCCCACGCCCCTCCGCTCGATCTCTTCGAGTAGCCACGTCGAGCCGAACCCTACGGCCCACGAAGAATCTGTATATACCTGATAGCCCTCCTCGATGAGCTCGAAGAACCTCGGGACGAACTTGATATGGCCGCTCACCCCGCCGCCCATGTGGACCACGTGTATCTTGGCCTTCTTTCCGTATTTCCTGATAAGGGCGAGCGCACCGTCGATGTCCGACCCCCCGCCCGGGCTCGTGTGTATGTGAAACGGCATGTCGTTCTCGGCTGCCGCATTAAGTATCATCTCCCAAAGCTCGGTCGATTCCGCATCCCACTGCTCGGGGTTGAACGTGCCCCCGAGGAGGCATGTGGTCTTGAGCGCGACGAGCCCCTTCTCGCCTATGAGCTTGAGCGCCTCGGTCGTGCGTTCCTTGTCCTTGGGCAGGGCCGAGACCCATATAGCGCCCATGAGCCTGTCCGTTTTCTGCACGCTGTCCGTGACGAGCGGGTTCAATGTAAAGGGCTGGGCCGAATCCGGGTAGCCGTAGTTCGACATGACCAGAGCGCGGTCTACGCCGTGCTTGTCCATTCCCTTTATATAGTCCTCCGTTTTATCGTAATCGGTCGTGGGTTTCACCGCCTGAGGCAGGCCGTAGTAAGCGAAGCCGGGCACAGGCCCTATGTGACTGTGGTTATCGAATATTTTCTTTCTTTTTACTATACTCATTTGACCGCCTCCTGTTTATCTTGATTTGTTTGCCCCCATTTTATCAGCGACTATCTGTCCACCAGCCTGTCTGCCCCCCCGTCAAGGTGCCCCCATAGTCTCGCCGACCCTTTTCCTGAGCGTCTTCTCTATCGATTTCGACGACTCCCCCTTTTCGAGACGGCCCGCAACTTCCCTGAACTGCTCCCCGTAGTCGGCCTTCGACTCCCGGCTCGACTCGCGCATCGCGCGGGCAAGCGAAGCCGTGTCTTCCGCTCCGGCTCCCGCACTCGGTACGCCGGTCTTTTTGACGTCATCGGCTTTCGATACGGAAGAAATTTTGGACATGACCCGTCCGAGCTTTTTGCTTCCGCATTCCGGGCATACGGGTTTTTCTTTAAGCGCTTCCGATACGGTCAGGAAAAAAATGCTTACCTCTTTGCGGCACCTGGGACAATGGTATTCATAGATGGGCATATTGTTTTCCTATAGTTTACGCTTTGTACATTATAGGAAATTTATACTCGCTAGTCAAGGCGTTCGTAAACCGTTTGATCCTCATTAAATACGGGGCTATGGATGACTATCGCACGGCGTTTTCCC
>DATIET010000128.1:0-2731 GCA_035455615.1 Thermodesulfobacteriota bacterium | reverse complement strand
TTGGCATAACAGCTTTGCCGCCGGCTGCCTTGATTTTCTTTACATATTCGTCTATCGAGCTGACGTTGATTGTAATTATAGGAGCAGTTACCTCTTTACTCCGCTTCATCATACCGCCGTTAATAGCGCCCGGTTCTTTGGGCATATAAGTTTTCTCGTCCACGGGAACCGTTCTCACGCCTGTGTACGTCATGCCTCCGGCAAACTGATAATCCTGAAGCTCCCAGCCGAATATAGAGCTATAGAATTTCTTGGCGCGGTCCAGATCGTCAACCGGAATCTCAAAATGCACTACTTTATCCATGACATTTCACATCTCTTTTTAAATGTAATTACATCTTTCTAATTATAATGACGTGAGTGGATTTTCAAGTTTTTCTTCGGGGGCGAATTCATTTAAATTCTCAAAACGATCCAGTTTTCACTTCTCCCGCGCGCTTATAACTAGCAAAAATAACGCCTTTTGGTGAAACCTTTGAATCAATGAGCGTAAGCGCCGTAGGGATAGTACCGTCATCAAAGAGGCGCTTACCTAACCCAAGCGTGATAGGAAATATTTTTAGCCATAACTCATCCACAAGATCGTTTTTTAAAAGTGTTTGAACCAAGTTGCTACTGCCCCAGACTTTGATATCCGGTCCGTCTTCTTTTTTTAGTCTCTTAATTTCTTCCACGACATCTCCTTTTATAAAAACAGAATTTTTCCATTCATGCTTGTCTATTGTATTCGAAACCACATACTTGACGGCATCGTTAATGCCGGGCCAATGGTCCTCATGCTGGGGCCAGTATGATGCGAATATCTCAAATGTTCTTCTGCCAAGAAGCAAATTAAAGGGTTGTTTCATCTGCTCCCTCATGACTTTGCCAGAAAAATCATCAGAGTACGGAACTATCCAGCCACCGTATTTGAAACCCCCAGAGATATCTTCCGTAGGTCCTCCGGGCGCCTGTACCACGCCGTCTAGAGTTACAAACTCAGTTACGATTATTTTTCTCATAATGTTAATGTATCAAAATTTTCTTCGGCGGCAAATATTTTCGATTATTTTTTCATAGTATTGAACAAGTATGCGAAGAGTGCGGCAGCGAGCAGGGCGACGATGTTCCAGATAATCAAGCCGGAAATGAAATAACCAACTCCGAAATAATCGGACAGGAAAGTAGTTTTCGTGTGCAGGGCGTATTGCATGAACAAATCTCTTATCGGGGGGTAAATCGCCACTCCTGCATAACACACAATATAAACAACGCTTATCCATGCCGAAGTAACTTTGAGCAGGTGTTTTGTGTTGATCATGTTTAGTCCCCTCCCTCAACTAACGATAAGTATAAATTATCCGGATCCGGCGCAATATATCGGCTGGAATTCGTGGATGCCTGGATTCCGCTTGTCCTGGGTGGACTCGGTAAGGGGAAATTTATGCTGAATGTTGTCCTTGAGCTAGGCAAACCACATGGCGGAGGGGGTGGGATTTGAACCCACGAGAGCCTTTCGACTCTACTGGTTTTCGAGACCAGCGCCTTCGGCCGCTCGGCCACCCCTCCTGGCAATACAACCTGATAACGTACCAAAACTGATTTGTTTAAGCAATATGCGGCGTGTTTTGCCGTCTGTGAAAGTCTCCCAAATAATGTAGACTTTTGAGCGTGCAGAAGGATCTCCTTACGTCCCGCGCAAAAAACCGCATCAGGATAAGCATCGAAGAGGCCTCGGGGAACGAGGTCTTTTTCGTCGGCTCCTTTACCGAAGGGACCGTCATCGACGAGGTGCGCGTAGTGGCGCGCGGTAACAACGATTCCGTCCCCGCCGTTATCGATTCAGCCATGCCCGGCGAGGTCGTGATTCACAACCACCCTTCGGGGAACCTCACGCCCTCCGAGCAGGATATACGGATAGCCTCCGTATTCGGCAACGAGGGGATCGGTTTCTACATCGTGGACAACGACGCATCAAGAATATACGTGGTCGTGGAGCCCTTCTCCGAAAGAGAAATCGAGCACCTCGACATGGATAAGATCAGGGGGCACCTCCTTCCCGAAGGCGGTATCGCCGGGTTGATGGGTGATAAATACGAGCTCCGGGACGAGCAGCTCACGATGCTCGAAGCAGTCGCCGGGGCTTTTAACGAGAATCTTATTTCGCTCATCGAGGCCGGGACCGGGACCGGAAAGACCCTTTCATATCTCATACCTGCCGCCGCATGGTCGATACTGAACGGCGAGAGGGTCGTTATATCGACCAACACTATCAACCTCCAGGAACAGCTTATAGACAAGGACATCCCTCTCGTGCATAAGGCGTTCGACGGGGAGTTCAATTATTCCCTCGTCAAGGGTATGGGAAACTATCTCTGCTTGCTGAGGACGGAAACCGTGAACGAGGGCCTCTTCGAGATCGCCGACGAGGACGAGGTGGGCACGATATCCGACATACTTGAATGGGCCAAGGTCACGGACGACGGGTCTCTCTCGGACCTGAGCTTCACCCCTCCCGACGACGTATGGGACAAGGTATCCGCCGAGAGCGACAGCTGTCTCAGGGCGAGGTGCCCTTATTATTCCCGCTGTTTTTTTTACAAGTCCCGGAGGGAGATCGCTTCCTCGCAGCTACTCGTCGTGAACCACCACCTGCTGTTTTCTGACCTCTCGATCAAGGGCGCTTCCGAAAAGAGCGACGCCGGCATACTCCCCCCGTTCAAGAGGATAATTTTCGACGAGGCCCATCATA
>DATIET010000127.1:0-6584 GCA_035455615.1 Thermodesulfobacteriota bacterium | reverse complement strand
TGGAAATACGGGAGAAGGGAGATTCGATGAAATATCTTCTCATTCAGTGGATAATAAGCGCGGCCAGTCTCTTGATAGTGTCCTACATCATTCCGGGCTTCGTGGTGGAGGGCATTGGGACAGCACTACTGGCCGCCGTGATAATCGGCCTTATAAACGCCACGATAGGGTTATTCCTCAAGATAATCACTATCCCGCTCTCTATACTCACGTTCGGTATCTTCCTTCTCGTAATCAACGCGCTAATGCTGATGCTGGCCTCGTCGATATTATCTCCGGGCTTCCATGTAAACGGGTTCTGGACGGCGTTCTTCGGGGCCGTCGTTATGGCGATAGTCAGCATGATTTTGCGCCGTTTATTGGGAGAAAAGTAACGGTCAGCCGTGGGGCCGGATAATGACCTTGATCGAGTCCCGCGCCTCCTCGACCATGCGGAACCCTTCCTGAGTCTCTGAAAGTGAGAGCCTGTGAGTGACCATTCCGCCGACGTTCACCCTCCCGGCCCTTATCAGCTCAAGTGCAATGGAGAGATCGGAAGGAGAGGCAGCGTAAGAGCTCACGGTCTTGATGCCCGACCACCAGAATTCATTGTACGGGATCGTAAGCTCCGCATCGGGACCGGAGGGGGCGAAAAAGAGTATAGTCCCGCCCGGCTCGACGAGATCGAATGCGTCCCGTATCGCTGACTCTGCGCCTGTGCACACGACAACCATGTCGGCGAGGCGGCCTTCGTTTACAACGCGGACATATGAAGCCGCATCACCGCCTGCGTCGACGGCGTGATCGGCACCGAAACCGGAGGCGGCCTTAAGCCTGAAATCGCTTATGTCGGATGCGATTATACGGCCCGCCCCCTGCGCGCGAGCGAGCTGAATGTGGAGAATCCCCGTTATGCCGCTCCCCATCACGAGGACGCAGTCAGTCATCTGAAGCCCGGCAAGCCTCTGTCCGCGGACGACGCATCCCAGGGGCTCGACGAATGAAGCCTCGTCGTACGAGACCTCGTCGGGGAGCCTGAGCACGCCCCTGTCGACATTTATAGCGGGTATGCGTATGTACTCCGAGAAGCCGCCCGGATCGAAATGGGTCGTCCTCAGGGTCCTGCATGCCGAGTGATTGCCCCTCAAGCAGTAATAACAGGTGTTGCAGGGGACGTGGTGGGTCGCGATGACGCGGTCGCCCGGTTTGAAACTCTCTACGCCCTCGCCCGTCCTGACTACCTCGCCCGCGACCTCGTGACCGAGCACGAGCGGGGCCTTCGGGAGGCGGTACCATTCCATGAGATCGCTCCCGCAAACGCCGCTCGCATGGACGCGCATTAGTATCTCGCCGGGACCTATTTCGGGAACGGGCATCTCCTCGAGCCTTATGTCCCTGTTGTTGTAATACATCGCGACACGCATACTTTTTCCGGGCGCTCCGGATGCCGATTTTACGGATTTCCTGCCTGATTTGGTTTTTATACGCCTGCTACCTTTTTGGATTCTTCGTTCTTCAGGCCGAGGAAGAGGTCGTGTGCCTGTTTGGGCTTGAAATTCTCATGGACAATCGCCCTGATCGCCCTTATTACGGCTACGGGGTGATCGTTCTGCCAGATGTTCCTCCCCATATCCACACCGACTGCGCCCTGCTGGATCGCGCTGTATGTCATTTCGAAGACGTCCATCTCGGTCTCGAGCTTGGGCCCTCCGGCGATCACGATCGGCGCGGGGCAGCTCGTCGTGACCTTCTCGAAATCCTCGCAATAGTAGGTCTTGACTATATGTGTGCCGAGCTCGGCGCATATACGGCAGCAAAGGGAGAGATACCTCGCGTCCCTCTTCTCAAGCTCCTTCCCCACCGCAGTGATGCCCAGGACCGGGATGCCGTATTCCTCGCCCTTATCGACCAGCTCCCCCAGATTGAGTAGCGTCTGCCGCTCGTGCTCACTGCCCACGAATACGGATATGCCCACGCCTGCTACGTTCAGCCTCAGAGCGTCCTTGAATGAAGTCGTGAGGCCCTCGTCCGAGAGATCCGGCCCGACGATGCTCGAGCCTCCCGAGACCCTCAGGACCACATTTGCGCGGGATTCCGGATCGACGGAGCTCCTGAGTACCCCTCTCGTGAGCATTATGGTATCGGCGTAGGGCAGAAGGGGCGTTATCGTCTGCCGGGGGACCTCAAGCTTATGCGTGGGGCCGAGGAAGTACCCGTGGTCGAACGCGACCATTACCGCCCTCCCCGTCTCGGGGTTGATTATCCTGGCCATTCTATTTTTCATGCCCCAGTCCATAACCGTAACACCTCTCATTTGTTGAAATTTATCACAAAACTTTAAAGTAATGAAGACGGGTTGTCAATCAAAGGCAGTTATTAACTGAAAATACCGTGTTCCGGCAGGCCCTTATGATATTAACAGAGGATTAAAATTTCCTTTATATTGAGACCGTATAATGATCGAAGGACGAAGAAACGGACTGTAAATCCGTGTGGGATCTACATGAGGGACAGAAATCCACGTTTTTTGCACCTGCACATAATTATATTTTAGGTATTATATATTCTTGTATTTACAGGATGTTATGAATACTGGGCTATGTGCAATTGCAAAAATATTGCTTGACTCCATGTTATTTGACCTTAAATTTATACTATGGAGAAAACCATGAACAGATATGAACAGGGTATAGAGAGATTCAAGGAAATCAAGGGCAACGGGGCGGATAAGTCTATCGAGCGCTTGAAATCGTTACACCCTGACCTCGAGAAGCTGATTATGGAGTTCGCGTTCAACGATATTTACGGAAGGCCCGAACTCAATATGAGGTCGAGGGAGATCGCGACAGTCGCTGCCCTTGCGGCCATGGGACATACCGCACAGCTCAAAGTCCACATACAGTCGGCTTTGAACGTCGGGGTAACGAAGGTAGAGATCGTCGAAATCATTCTCCAGATGGCCCTATATGCGGGCTTCCCCGCGGCCATAAACGCAATGCAGGCTGCAAGAGAAGTATTCGACGAGATAGAAACCAATAAAATAAACACGAGCGGCGGCGGCATGAAGCCCGAAAGGAAGAAGCTTGCATCCATATGACATCGACAGCGCCGCATTCCGGAACCGTAAAAGTAAACGGTATAGACCTGTATTATGAAATCCACGGCTCGGGCGAGCCCCTTTTATTGATTGAGGGGCTCGGATACTCGGCATGGATGTGGTATAAGCAGATCCCCGTCTTCTCCCGGAGGTATCAGGTCATACTGTTTGACAACAGGGGAGCAGGGAACACCGACAAGCCCGATTCGGAATATTCGATAGAGATAATGGCCGATGACGCCTCGGGTCTCCTGAGAACACTCGGCATCGGTCAGGCCCACGTCCTCGGAATCTCCCTCGGAGGGTTCATAGCCCAGGAGCTTGCCTTGAGACACCCCGACCTCGTGAAGAGCCTGTCCCTCGTATCGACCAACTCCGGCCCCGGAAAACGGGCACTTAGGAATTCCCAGCACATGAACGGCATATTCAAGCTCTGGGGTATCCTGCCCGGGACGTTCGAGATGGGGGGAAAGGCGAGCGTGCCTTTGGGGTTCGAATACGGAATCACCAAAGAGGACAGGATCCGCTATGGTCTCTCTCTTGCGTTCACGCCGGATTACTACAGGCAGAATCCGGAGGAGATCGACCGTATAGTCGGATGGAGACTAGAGAACCCGCAGCCCGGTTACGCGTGGACGCGCCAGCTCATGGCGGGGATGAATTTCGATTCATCCGAGCGCGCTCGGGACATTCACGCGCCGGCTCTCGTCATTAACGGGGCCGAGGACAGGATAGTCACGCCAGAAAGCGCCCGGGAGCTTGCCCGTGGTATTCCGGATTCGAGGTATGTAGAGATCGAGGGGTCGGGACACCTGCTATTTATCGAGAGGTCGGACGAGTTTAATGAAACCGTCATGGGTTTTCTTGACGAGGTGTGCGCGAAGAATCATTCACACGCAGGAAGTGGAGAGAATGCCGGATGGTTTCAGAGAATAGTATCCTTTCTTTCGGGAAGATATACGGCATGACCGGTTCCCAGAGTGTACTCCGAAATTAGCTGCAGGTTCCAAGTACGCTCGGGGGAAGACAACGTCCTTCGACACGCTCAGGACGAACGGGTTCTTAGATTCACGATTAAAGCTTTTCTCATCTGTCAGCGAAATTCGTGATTGTTATAGCAATGACAAAATAAAAAAAGGGAAAAGATTTTTAAATCCACCCTATCCCTCCTTTACAAAGGAGGGAATTAAAAAAGCAAACGATAGATTTCTCGTTTAGTTTGTGCAGATTGTATATGATTCCAATGTGAGTTATTTGCAATCAGCAAAGAGCGACCAGTTCGTTATAGTTTCATCAGGTTGTTCCATTGGGATCGACATCATTGCGATCAGCCAAAAGATACCAATTGCTCACTTGCTCGCAATTGTTGCTCGCTCAGAACTGTTGTTCGAAATGACAAGATTAAGTATGAGGCAGGTATTTTAAAGTTTCATCTCATTAACTTCTCGTACGCGGATTTAAAAGCGCGGAGAGCGATTTCGACGTGCTCTTCAGAATGCACCGCCATGAGCGTAGCCCTGATCCTGCACATTCCTTCCGGGACGGAGGGCGGCCTGACGGCGGGGGTATAGACACCGTTCTCCCTGAGGGCGGCCGCGAATTCGAGAGCGGGCTCCGCCTCACCCACCAAGACAGGCACGATCGCGGAATCGGAGGGCAATACAGTCAGGCCTATATCCCCTATTCCATTCTTGAAGATGTTAATAAGACGCCAGAGGTGTTCCCTCCTCCCGGGCTCGTTCTCGATTATATCGATGGCGGCTATGGATGCGGCAAGCGACGCGGCCGGAAGAGAAGTATCGAAAATATAGCTCCTGACGCGGTTCCTGATGAAATCGATAAGCTCCCGGCTCCCGGCGATGTAACCGCCGAGAGAGCCTATCGCCTTTGAAAGCGTGCCCATCACCACAGGCACTTCATCCTCCACTCCGAAGTGCTCTGTAGCCCCGCTGCCTCTTTTACCGAGTACTCCGGCCGCATGCGCCTCGTCGACCATGAGCATGCATCCGAACTTCTCCGAGAGCTCGACCAGACGTGGGAGGTCGGCGAGGTCTCCGTCCATGCTGAAGACCGTATCCGTAACAATGAGCCTCTTTCCTTTCCTTGCTCGGTCGGAGGAAAGGAGCGATTCCAAGTGCCCGGAATCGAGGTGCCTGTAGATACGGATGTCCGCCCGGGAAAGCCTGCACCCGTCGATAATGGAGGCGTGATTGAGCTCGTCGCTGTATACCGTATCCCCCTCGCCTATGAGAGAGGATACGGTCCCTATATTCGCGAGATAACCGGAGCTGAATATTATCGCGGCATCGGCGCTTTTAAAGGCGGCTATGCGCTCCTCTAGCTCCCTGTGGAGGTCGGTGCTCCCGCTCACGAGACGCGAGCCGCCCGAGCCCGTCCCGTATTTCTCGAGAGCCTCACGAGCAGCGTCTACGACCCTCGGGTCGACGGATAACCCGAGATAGCTGTTCGAGGCCAGAAGTATGTATCGCTTCCCGTCTATGGTTATTTCGGGGGACTGTCCCGTCCCGAGCTCCGTAAGCGCCCGGTAGAGATTCTTATCCCTGATATGGGCTAAATCCTTTTCTATCCAGCCGAGCGGGTCATTCATAATGAGAAATGCTTCTTCTTACATTACACATGCACGAGGTGAGTGTTGTCATATTTTATCACGCGGCTTCGGTCGCCCTTTTGATCGAGTTATATGTCGCGCGCACGAGTTTTTTCAGATCTTCCATTGGTATCCCGAGAGGTGGCATGAGGACAATAACGTTTCCGAGGGGGCGTATCAGCACCTCCTCTTTCATCGCCTCATCCGCGACCCTCCATCCCATCTTCTTCCCGGCGGGATAGGGCTCCCGGGATTCTTTATCGATGACGAGCTCTATGCCGGCCATGAGACCCTTGCTCCTCACGTCGCCCACGTGCCTGAGACCGTTAAACTCCCTGAGCTCTTCTTCGAGGTAGTCGATCTTCTCCCCGAGGTTCGCAAGCGTATCGTACTTCCTGAAGGCTTCGAGGTTGCCGAGCGAAGCGGCGCAGGCAAGGGGGTTCCCGGCATAGCTGTGGCCGTGGAAAAAGGTCTTGAACTCCTCGTATTCGCCGAGGAATGCATCGTACACGTCCCCGGTCGTTATCGTGGCTGAAAGGGGGAGGTAGCCGCCGGTCATGCCCTTTCCGAGGACGAGTATATCGGGGGTTACGCCCTCGTGGTCACAGGCGAACATCCTGCCTGTCCTGCCGAAGCCCGTCGCCACTTCGTCCAGTATCAGGAGGACTCCGTACCTGTCGCAATACTCGCGCACGCGTCCGAGGTATCCGGGAGGCGAAACTATCATGCCCCCCGCGGCCTGGACGTAAGGCTCCATTATGACCCCTGCAATTTCTTCGTGACGGGCCTCGAGAATATTTCCGACCTCGCCCGCACACGCGAGCCCGCAGGAGGGGTAGGTTTTACCGAGCTCGCACCTGTAGCAATAATAAGAAGGGGCCTGAAGGGTCTCGAACAGAA
>DATIET010000126.1:0-6745 GCA_035455615.1 Thermodesulfobacteriota bacterium | reverse complement strand
CCAGGCCGCCGCTTTCCCGTAGCCGCTTCTGCCGCGCCAGCCACACCGGGCTCTCCGGCACACCCGTTCGTATCCAGAACGTCAGCAGCGCCGGAACGATGCACACCCAGAACATCGTGCGCCAGGCGAGGTCCGGCGTATCGCTGAAGACCGGGTAGACGAACTGGAAGACCGCCGCGGCCAGCAGGTAGCCCCAGTACCAGCCACCGAGCATCAGGCCGGAGACGAACCCGCGCAGACGCTTCGGCCAGTGCTCGAGCACGAGCGGCATGCCCGCGGCCCACTCGCCTCCCATTCCGAGTCCGAGGATCAGACGGCAAACGAGAAGAAATCCGATGTTGGGCGCGAATGCGCTCAGGCCCGTGAAGGCAGAATATAATAGTATCGTATACGTAAGCGCTCTCACGCGCCCTATATAATCGGACACTATTCCGAAGAGCGCCCCGCCGAAGGCGGAAGAAAACAGCGTGACCGAGAAGAGCGCCCCGACCCAGGTCTCCGAAAGGTTAAACACCTTCCCTATCGACCCCACGGCGAACGCAAAGAGAAGGAGGTCCATCGCATCGAGCGTCCACCCCAGGAAGGCCGCATAAAACGCCTTCCACTGATCGGCGTTTATGTCCCTCGACCAGGCGAAGAGCCCGTGCCGCGAATCCGAATTTCCAGCCGTACCGACGCTCATTTTTAGTCTCCTTTCCCCCGCAACTTTCCTCCATCCTACTAAATTTCCAGGTTCGTGTCAATCGGGTAAAATCGGGGGGATTACCGCCCCTAAATATAAAATTTACTGCATCTTACGTATATTTTCACCCCGGATTTTTGCTTGACTAAGCCCGGCGTGAGCGTTACATTGTTAATTACATGAGAAATAAGCATTTATATATAGAGACCTACGGTTGTCAGATGAACGAATACGATTCTGACAGGATCCGGAACGCTCTCGGCGCCGAGACGACCGACAACCCGGCCGAAGCCGATATTATTATCATCAATACGTGCGCGATCAGGGATAAAGCAGACCAGAAGGCGTTCAGCAGTCTCGGCAAATATAAACATCTGAAGTCGAACAACCCCGACCTCATCGTCGGAATATCGGGCTGCGTCGCGCAGCTCTATGGAGAAAAGCTCCTTCACAGAATCCCGCATCTCGATTTCGTACTGGGCCCGAGGGCGATCCCCAGGCTGCCCGAGCTGATTAAGAAAATAGAAAACGAGAAGAAAAGGGCCGTAGAAACCTCTTACGACATCGAGGAGCTCTTCGATGTCGAGCCCTATCACAGCCAAGGAAATGTCACGGCATTCGTTTCGGTCCAGCAGGGATGCAATAAAAGGTGCTCATACTGTATTGTGCCCCGCGTAAGGGGCGATGAAGTCAACAGACCGCTCGAGGACATATTGAGGGAAACGAGGAACCTCGTGGATAAGGGTGTCCGAGAGGTAACGTTCATCGGGCAGACAGTCAACTCATGGAAGGAGAACGGTTATAAGTTCGGAGACCTTTTGAGGGCTGCAGCCGACGTGGATAACCTGGAAAGGATCAGGTTCACGACTTCCTACCCGAGGGACATAACCGGAAGGATGATCGAAGCGGTGAGGGACGTGCCTAAAATATGCCGCCACTTACACCTGCCCGTTCAGTCCGGGTCAAACTCGATACTCGGAAAGATGAGGAGGACGTATACCAGGGAATGGTACTCGGATATCGTTAAACGATTGAGGGACGCTCTGCCCGACATGGCGGTTACCACGGACATTATCATCGGTTATCCGGGTGAGACGGAGGGTGACTTCAGGGATACGATGTCACTACTCGAAGAGATCGAATTCGAAGGCGCGTTCTCCTTCAAATTCTCCCCCCGCCCGGGCACTCCCGCGGCCGCTCTTCCTGCGGACGAGACCGTAGACGAGGATACCGCGAGCAGGAGACTCTACATGCTCCAGTCGTACCAGAGGGATATTACAATGAGAAAAAACCGCGGCAGGGTCGGGTATATTGAGGAAGTGCTGGCTGAGGGGACGAGCAAGAACGATCCGGAATTCCTGACAGGAAGGACGAGTCACAACAGAATCACCCATTTCAGGGGGGATAGTGCGCTTTCAGGGAAAATGCTGAAGGTCAGGATCACCGAGGGACTATTTAATTCCCTTCGCGGCGAACTGTCTGTATAATTAGAAGGGAGGTGATTTATGTTTCTTCTGATGAAAGTTTCGGGGATAGCACTCGATCCGTTCACGAACACCCCTATCGTAATACTAAAGGACACCGCGAACGAAAAAACTCTCCCGATATGGATAGGGTTTATGGAAGCAAGCTCGATCGCCATGGAGCTTGAGAAAACCCCCCGCATAAGGCCCATCACACACGACCTCGTCAAGAACCTCATCGAGAAGCTGAAATTCATAGTTACGAAGATAGAGGTCACCGACCTCCGCGACGATACTTTCTACGCGCGCATCTATCTCAAGAGAGATAGCGAGGAGTACTCACTCGATTCGAGGCCTAGCGACGCGATCGCTATAGCCCTCAGGACAGACTCCCCGATATACGTCAACGAAGAGGTCATCGAGAAATCGAAGAAAATCGAGATAGACGAGGATAAAGACAAGCTAGCCGAGCTTTTGGACAAGATCCCGGAAGGTGATTTCGGTAAATACAAGATGTGAATTAGTAACGCCGGTTTTGTTTTCTATAATTAGACTCACAGCTCCCCCGCTTCGTCCATATCCTCAAGGTCGTCCCCGTTCCCGTCGTCGAGCTCGTGTTTGGCAAGCCGGTACCTGAGCGAACGCAGTGTTATACCGAGGAGCCTCGCGGCCTCGGTCTTGTTTCCGTTCGTGGTCCTGAGAGCCTTCTCTATCATCTTTCTCTCGACGTCCCCAAGGAGCGTATCCAGGCTCGAGTTCGATGCGAAGCTCGTATCGAGGTCGAGATAGTCCCTTCCGGTGACCAGCTGAGGCAGCGTTTCCTGACGTATGACGTTCGACGACTCGAGAGCCACACACCTGGCGATTATGTTCTCGAGCTCCCTCACATTGCCCGGATAATGATAGTTTTCAAGTATTTCGAGGGCCTTCGGAGAAATGCCTCTGATGTCCTTCCCCATTTCAACCGAATACTTGTTAATGAAATGAATCGCGAGCGGAGATACGTCTATCTTCCTCTCCCTCAGAGGAGGCAGTACGATTTTTATAACATTCAGACGATAAAACAGGTCTTCCCTGAACTTACCGTTCGTGACCTCGTCCTCGAGCTTTTTATTCGTCGCGGCTATGACCCTTACATCCACGCTTGCCGCCTCGGTGCCGCCGAGCGGTCTTATTTTCTTCTCTTCGAGCACCCTCAAGAGCTTTACCTGAAGATGAAGGGGCAGGTCGCCTATTTCATCCAGGAAAATGGTGCCGCCGTCCGCTTCCTCGAACAGTCCGCGCTTATCCCTCGCTGCGCCCGTGAACGCGCCCTTTTTGTATCCGAAGAGCTCGCTCTCCATCAGGGATTCGGGAATAGCCCCGCAGTTTACGGGGACGAAGGCTCTTTCGTGTCTCGAGCCGCTGTAATGAATGGCCCTCGCCACGAGCTCTTTCCCCGTACCGCTCTCGCCGGTGATAAGAACACTCACGTTCAGCTCCGATACCCGTTTTATCAGCTCGAAGACTTTGACGATGGAAGGGCTTCTGCCGATTATGTTTCCGAATCCGTACTGCGTCTCAAGCTCCTTCCTGAGCCTGGTATTCTCACGCTCGAGCTTCTTCTTCTCGAGCGCCTTCTTGATTACAAGCTTAATCTCGTCGATTTTGAAGGGCTTGGTGATATAGTCGTACGCTCCGAGCTTCATTGCCTCGATCGCAGTCTCGTGCGAGGCGTACGCGGTTATCATTATCACCGTAGTGTCAGGGCTCTTTTCATTAAATTTCTTGAGTACCTCGATCCCGTTCAGTACCGGCATCTGGATGTCTACGATCGCCAGGTCGAAGAGCTTCTCTTCGATCTTGTCTATAGCTTCGGTACCGTCGGCGGCGGTCTCGACGTTATAGCCGTCTTTCTGGAGCATTATCTCCAGGAATTCCCTCATTCCCGGCTCGTCGTCCACTACCAGAATGTTGCTGTCATTCAGCCCCATCTGATACCTCCGGGCGGGATTCAATGTATGACATCGGCAGGCACCTCATTAAATCTCGGTAATGTGATAACGAAAGTCGCCCCGTTACCGCGCGAACTCACCACATTTATATTTCCATTATAACCTTCTATAACCTTTTGTACAATTGCGAGACCCAGCCCCGTGCCCACCTCTTTCGTAGTGAAAAACGGCTCGAAAATCCTCGAGATAAAATTCTCGTCTATCCCTTTGCCTTCGTCCGATATCTCGATGACCACGTTGTTCTCTTCGGTCTTCGATTTAATTATTATCAGACCGCCGATCGGCATTGCGTCAACGGAATTGAGGAGGAGGTTCCACACAGCCTGCTTCAGGCGGTACGAATCCGCCTGGACGTAAATACCGTTTTCAACCTGGTTTATTATCTCTATGTTGCCACGCCTTATGGTCTTCGCGAAGGACTCGACAGTATCGTTGACTATGCGCCCGAGGTCTACCAGCGTGGTCAGCTTCTGTATCGGCATCGTGAGTATGAGAAAGTCCTCGACGAGCAGATTCAGCCTCTCTACTTCCTGAGAGGCCATCCGTACGAGCCTCAGGTTCTCCTCAGTGGGCTTAACGTCGCTGCCCAGTATCTCGACGGCACCGCTGATAGCCGAAAGCGGGTTCCTCAGCTCGTGCGCGAGACCCGCCGCGAGCTGGCCGAGCAGCGCCATCTTCTCCGACGTCCTCAAGCGGTCTTCCAGCTCCTTAACTTCGGTCAGGTCCTGGAATATGATAATGTACCCCCGCGTCTTGTTATCCGTATCTTTCAGATCGGAGGAGGAGAAACCGAGTGTGACCATCCTGCCGTCGGGAGCCGTATACAGCATCTGCTCCCTCTTCTTCGAAACGAGGTCCTCGAGATGGAGACCCGACATGAACTGACCGAGATCCTTGCCCAAAATCTTATCCTCGGTGTTGATGCCTAGGATCTCTAGACCGGTCCTGTTAGCGGATATGATCTTCCCGTCCAGGTTCAGCGTGATTACCCCGCTCGTGAGACTCTGAATTATATTCTCATGAAGATTCTGGAGTATCCGCAGGCTTCTTTCACTTTCACCGAGCTCCCTGCCCGCCGTCCGGAACCTCTCCGAGAGATACCCCGAAAGGATCGCAACGAGGAGGAAACCGGTCAGATGAAAATATGTGGAAACGAGCCCTATTTCCCCCCACTCGGATAGGGAGCTCCATATACCTTGACCGGGCTCCATCGGTATCTCGGCCCTGATCTGATAAAAGACGATCAGGACATAGACAAGGCCTGAAACGAGGGCGGTAACGTAGCTCGCAAGCTTTGTGAGTGCTATGCTCGCATAAATAATAATTAAGACATACAAGAATATAAAAGGACTCGACTTCCCCCCAGTCACGAAGATTACGGTCGAAGCAAGAGCCAGGTCGAAGAAAAGCTGAGCGATCTTAAAAATTTTGGGGTGCCGCTGGAAAAGAGACTGGAGCAGGAGAGAAACGAGGCTCAGGAAATAAATTACGGCTACGATTACAGCCAGATAAAAGGCTTCCTTCCTCGCGCCCCTGCCGTAATAAATCACGGCTCCGGACCCGAGAAGGACGGTCGTAATGATCACCCTTAGTACTACCGAGCTCCTTAGGCCTCCGTCAGGATTCTGAAGTACTTTCATATCGCTTTAAGACTATACCTCCAGTTAAATCGCCGCAAGAGTAATAAACACCCGTCTGCCAATGAATGTACAAGAATAGAGGAAAGTTAGGCGCCGATAGTCAGTGTGTCAATTCGCCATACGTCAATTCGCCATGGTAGACACGAGCTTAAACATCGGAAGGTACATCGAGACGACTATGACTCCGACCGTGGCCCCCAGTACCGTTATCATGATGGGCTCCAGCGCCGACAGCAGGGACGCGACCGCTATATCAACTTCTTCTTCGTAAAAATCGGCAATTTTATTCAGCATATCCTCGAGTGCGCCCGTCTGCTCGCCGACCGAAATCATCTGCACGACCATCGGCGGGAAGAGCTTGGGCCTGGCCATTAGCGGCTCGGCAAGCGTCTGTCCCTCGCTAATCCCTTTCCGGGCTTCGAGGATCGCCTCCTCGGTTATGATGTTGCCAGAGGCCTTCGCCGTAATTTCGAGTCCGTCCAGTATGGCGATACCGCCCGCCGTAAGCGTAGCGAGCGTCCTGCAGAACCTCGCGATAACGGTCTTCAGAAGCAGCGGCCCCACGAGCCATAGCTTGAGCAGGAATGAATCGAAGAGCCTTCTCACCTTGTAAGACTTACTGTAGCTGAAACCGATAAGGAAAAATATGGCTGCAATAGCTATCAATATGTAAAGGATATTGTGTCTCGTAAAAAAGCTGATATCGACTACAAGCTGCGTTAAAGCAGGCAGTGTCGTCCCCATATCCTTGAACATCTCGGCGAACACGGGAACAACGAATATTATTACAATCGCGAGGACCATAATGGCTACGCTGATGACTATCGAGGGGTAGACCATGGCCCCTTTAATCTTTCTCTTGATCGAATCCATTTTCTCGAGATAGCTTGCGAGCCTCTGCAGTATCACGTCGAGAACGCCGCCTGTCTCGCCGGCTTTAATAAGCTGGGTATAGAGGTTGCTGAA
>DATIET010000125.1:0-9737 GCA_035455615.1 Thermodesulfobacteriota bacterium | reverse complement strand
GCAGCAAGTCCACGAGGTTGCCGTTAAGTCCTTTCCTCTTGAATTCTGATTCTCCGAGCACATAAGCGACCAGGAACCCCAAGAGGACCATTACCGAGAACGAAGAAACGGATATATCGCCTATCCTGAACAATACGGGGTACATTTTTGCTCCCTGGTGCAGTAGTGGGAGATAAGTCTTACACGGTTTGGTATTGTCTGCAAACAGCCCCAGGCATATTCGGATTTTGATACTGTCTAAAATTCTATATTCGAAATCGCCGCGTACAGGACTGTGGTAATTTATTAGTTCATGCGTGAATATTCTCTGCCTCTGTTACTTTCCCTGCTCATTCTGTCCGCGCCCCTTGCGGAGGAACCCCCTCAGGGCCCTGCCGCACAGGAAATAACCCCCGGGGAGATCATAGACCATGTGCGCTACCTGTCATCGGACGAGCTCGAGGGACGCATGACGGGAGAAAAGGGCTCAGAGGCGGCTGCGCGGTATATCGCGCATGATTTCGAGACGTCGGGCCTTCTGCCCTTAGGAGACCGCGGGACATACTTTCAATATTTTCCGCTTCCCGAGAGGGTAATACCCGGAAAACTGAACTCGCTCTATGTCACCGTGAACGGAAAGAGGACGCAGCTTGAACTGGGCCGCGATTTCTTTCCCCTGGCCGTCTCCGCGAGCGGATTCGTTTCGGGAGAGCTGGCATTCGCGGGGTACGGGATCAGCGCGCCCGAGCTCGGCTATGACGATTATGACGGGCTTGACGTCCGGGGCAAGATCGTGCTTCTGCTCAGGGGTTTGCCCAGGGATATGGATAACAGGAGCCATTACGCGGATTACGCGTCTCTCCGGTATAAGGCGATGAATGCGGCGGAAAAAGAGGCTAAAGGCGTAATTTTCACAACCCCTGATTCTCTCGTTGAGGAGGAAGACCTGGGAAGCTTCGCCTTCGAGCTGCCGCCGGGCGGGACGGCGATAGAGGTGGTTGTAATCAGAAGGGACCGGGCGCAGGAAATCATTGGTTCCGCGGGCAGGGACCTCGGCAACCTAGAGGCTATGCTCTCGGAAAGGAAAACCGTTTCCTTCCCTATACCCGGATCGGAAGCGGAGATCGGGATCGAGTTAATCACGGTACGGGGCGGCAGCTCGAACGTGATTGGGTTCATTCCAGGCGGAGACCCCTGGCTTAAGAACGAGGTTATTGTAATCGGAGCGCACTATGACCACCTGGGGACGGGGGAAAACTACGCTGTCACCGGGCGGGAAACGGACAGGGTCTATAACGGCGCCGACGATAACGCCTCCGGAGTGTCGGGCCTTCTCGAATTGGGCGAGTATTTTGCCCGGAGCCGGCACCGCTTAAAGAGGAGCCTGCTCTTTATAGCGTTTTCGGGAGAAGAGATAGGCCTCCTGGGCTCCTCCCATTACTTGGAACATCCGAAATCCCCTGCTGAAAATACAATTGCTATGATAAATATGGATATGATAGGGAGGCTCACCGAAAATAAGCTCACTGCTATCGGGGTAGGCTCTTCGAAAGAGTGGAAAGGTCTCATTGACAAGGCGAATTCCGGGATCGGCCTCGATTTGACCTACATGGATACTGCGTTCGGACCGAGCGACCAGACGGTTTTTTTCGCAGACAATATTCCGGCTGTTCTATTTTTTACCGGGCTTCACGAGGACTATCACAAGCCCGGCGATGACTGGCAGAAGATAAACGCGGAGGGTGAAGTAGAGGTCCTGGAGCTTATCGCGAAACTCGTTACGATGCTCGGCGACGGTGGGAAAGTCACGTTCTCCGAGGGTTCGACGACGTATGATGGACCGCCCGGGCTAAACGTCTACCTGGGAACAATGCCCGACTATACGAGCCGTGAAAAAGGAGTGCGGCTCACGGGCGTAAAAAAGGATAGTCCCGCGGAGAAATCGGGACTCGCGAAGGACGACACGATAATCGAGCTCGACGGGATAAAAATTGAAAATGTGTACGACTACCTGAGCGCTCTCGCCGTATCTAAACCGGGGGTACCCGTCGAGCTCCTAATAATCAGGGCAGGCAAACGAATGACTATCGGCGTCGTGCCGGAGACGCGATAAGACGCCTTAATTGCATGCGTTTCGGGCTTACAGCCCGGCGCAGTCCGTAAAATTATCGGGGCTTCCAGGGCGAATAATCTATTTTGTGGATCAGGTTGAGGGAATATGCGACGGAGCGGGAGAGCTTCTCTCCGTATTCCTCGATCCATTCGGGGGGAGCTTCCGAGTAAAAATGACTGAGAGTCATCCACTGGCCCCTGCTCATTATGCCGCCGTCTTCCACGCTCACCAGGAACGCCGTCATGTCCCCTCCGTCCATCGCGTTTAGCACCCTGCATTCAGCGTAGGAGTGCGCTTCCGTGAGTACGGGGCTCCCGGTAACGCCCGTCCTGTAATGCACGTTCTCGAACTTGTTCCTGTCCCTGCCCGTATAGAATCCGAAGTCTCTTACGAGGCCGAGCTGGTCGGGTCGCAGCAAGTGAATCGTGAACGCCCCGCTGTTAGTGATAAATTCGTGCGTGTAATTTCCTTTCCATATCCCGACGAGGAGTCTCGGTATGGAATGCACGATGGAAGACGTAACCGCCGTAACAGCTATCTGCCCGTTCGGCTTCCCCTGCCATGTACTTGTAATTGCAACTACCGGGGAAAGAGACCAGAACGCTCCCGCGACCGCCTGACCTTCTTCTTTGCTCATCCGTCTTTTCCCGAGTCTTGTTTTATAGGCCGGTATTTTCCGGCTGAATTTCCGGACGATCAGCCTCTTTTACCATTGGAACCCGATAACGACCTGTCCGCTCACGAGCGGGCTCAAATTTACGTTATCACGGTCGGGGACGATAATTTTCATAGGGTTAATGACGTACCCGAGGGCGTTCAAAAACCCGCTGTTGCTCGAAGCAAGCAAGTTGGACGTCTCTTCGAGGATGATTCCCGCGGGAACGCCTATGCCCGGTGTGATGACGAGGTCGTGGATCGAAGGCGATTGTATTACTCCCTCTATCGTATATTCGAACAGCGTGCTCTGGACGACTGAGCCGAAGGCGGACGTGAAGCGGTCGTATCCCTTGGACCTGTAGTAAAGATATGTATAGGCCCCGAATGCGGGATGGGCGATCCAGTTCGTTTTGAACCTGTCTCCGTCCTTCCACTCGAGATCACCCCTTCTCTTTCCGTCGTTCTGGAACCCGAGGGTGTTCTTCCACCACCGGAGCGGATTTATTATCATTTGCTGCTCTTTTCTGTTTATATCCAGCATGTTTACCTGGGCCAGGCGTATAAGCCAGATGGTGAAATAAACATTGCGCGTGTTTTGAAGAAAATCCCCAAAGTCTTCGAGCGACTTTCTCTCCGCTTCTTTTTCTAGAACGATATCAGGTCTGTTCTCCTTCGTTAAATCAACAAATACCGAGTCGTTCATGGGGGTTACGGGTAGCAGCATCTCGTTGTCGTCGATGGTCCCCGTGTGTCCGGTGTCGATATTGAATAATATCAGCAATAGCTGAAGGACTAAAAATAACCTTAGAAAAACCGGTATCTTAATGTGATTCGACATATATGCCCCTGCTTTTAATAATAACACTTTGGCGGGGGTTTTGATAGCGATTATTTGGTTTAAAAATTCTCCATTTTTATTTGAGATTTAACGCATTTTTGATTAAAATGTCTTGACTTGGCAACCAAAATAATGTAATTATCTCAGGTATAAGTTTCATTACAATCAGGAGGAGCTTAATGGAAAGGCTGTCGTTTTGCGCTTTAGGTATTTGTTTAGTACTTACGTTAGTGTTCGCGATTGGTTGCGGATCGAATCTGGATAAAGAAATGGCCGATGCCGAGGCTGCCTTACAGGCGGCAAAGGATGCAGGCGCTGAAGGCCTGCCGGAATATCAGGCCGCTGAAGAATTGATTGAAAAAGCGAAGGAAATGATGGCCGCAGGAAACAAGGACGCCGCCCGCCAGCTTCTGGAAGAAGCCAGGTTCAAGGCCATAGAAGCCGAAGGGAAGGCGAAAAGTCAGGCTTATGCGCAGACAGCCGATGAAGGAAGCCTGCAGGATTTGAGTCCGGCCGGATCACAATACGGGATGGTCGACATATTCTTCGATTATGACCAATCTGCCGTCAGAATTGATGCCAAACCCGTGCTCGATCAAAATGCAAGTATAATTAGGAACAGCGGAGACAAGTTTCAGGTAGTGGTAATTGAAGGTTATTGTGACGTAAGGGGCACGGAGGAATATAACCTGGCCCTGGGCCAAAGGAGAGCCGAATCTGTAGCGAATTATCTGGTTGGGCTCGGAATTTCGCCTTCCAAGGTGCAGCCTATAAGCAAAGGAGAAACCGAACAGTTCGCAGTGGGTACGAGTGAATATGATTACCAGCAGAACAGAAGGGCGCATTTTGTGCCGGCGGTTGGTTCTCCCAGTTTCTAGGTATGACCTATGCAAGCGAAAGCAATTAATATTATGGCGGCGGTGATTTCTATTATGTCTTTAGGATGTGTAGCTACTCAGAGCGATGTCAGTAGCGTTTACGCCCGCCAGACCAGGCTTGAAGCCAAGGTGGAGAGGCTGTCGAACGATGTTGAAGCGATAGGACAGAAGGAATCGACCACCATGGGTACGGACGCACAGCTGAGGGAAAAGGTTTATCAGCTCGAGGCACAGATCGCCGAGTTAAACCGGGCTTACTCAAAGCTCGACTCGAGGGTCAATCAGCTTAGCCTGGGCTCCGCGCCCCCTGTGACGGAATCCGGATCCCATATGCAGATACCCTCCGAGACGACTTCGGTCAATACGGAAGAGGTTATATTCAATGAGGGTTACACCGAGCTGAGCGACGGCAATTACGAGGATTCGAGGGCGAAGTTCAAGGAATACCTGTCCAGGTACCCCAAATCCGCGAAAGCCAATGACGCGACCTACTGGATCGCTGAATCCTATTACAGGGAAGGGCAGTTCGAAGAATCGATACTCGAATATCAGAGGTTCATTGATACGTATCCCAAGGACCAGAGGGTGCCCCTTGCGTATTTAAAACAGGGCATGTCTTTGGTCGAAATCGGCAAGCAGGAGGAGGCCAAATTGTTCTTCCAGACGCTGATAGATAAGTATCCGAATTCTGATGAAGCTAGGACGGCAAAAGAAAAAATTTCGGAACTTGCAGTTGAGCGTTAAACTGTTTATTATTATGTACTCGTTAAGTACTCAAAAAACTCTTAAAGGAGGTGCAGTAGAATGAAAAGGGATAAGCAAATCCTGTTTTTGGGCCTACCCTTGTTAGTTGTTGCATTGCTCTATCTGGCTAGCTGCGCGACACCCCCGCCGACGAAAGAGCTGGCAGCTGCTGAATCGGCTACAGCTGAAGCGAAAGCTACTTGTGAGCAATGTAAGCAGCGTGTATGCGGTGACGATCCGACAAGAGGCGATTATTGTGGAGCCCCTTGTGGTGAAGACGAGCTGGCAGCCGCTGAATCAGCACTAGCAAAGGGCAAAGCTCTAGCTAGTGAGTTCTGCAGTGAGCTCGAAGCACGCAGAATGCTGATCGATGCCAAGGCAAAGGCAGATGAAGCGAAACTAAAATGTGCAGTACCACCACCCCCGCCGCCTCCGCCACCCCCGCCACCGGCACCCGAACTCAAAGATATATTCTTTGACTTCGATAAGTACAACATAAGGCCGGATGCTGCAGCGGTGCTCGAAGAAAACGCGGCGACCTTACAGGCGGATGCTAATCTGACTGTATTGATTGAAGGGTATGCGGACATCAGGGGTACACCTGCATACAACCTGAAGCTTGCTCAGAGAAGGGCCGACTCTACGAAGGCGTTTCTCGTCCAGCTCGGTATTGACCCTGCCAGGGTAACGACTGCAAGCGGCGGTGAAACAACACAGTTCGGTGCGGGAACGACCGAAGAAGCCTATCAGCTTAACAGAAGGGCTCACTTCGTAGTAACATCGCCGACTGCGAAAGTAGGTGCAAGACTTATATTTCAGTACGCCAACTAAAATATAAGCTTGGCCTGATCGCTTGAATATAAGAGATTTCTCATGGTTCCCGGGTAACCGGAACGATGAGGTTAAATTCCGGAGAGAAACCCCGATACGGGGTTTCTCTCTTTTTTTTACCCGGCGTATACTTCCATGGTCCATATATACTTGACACCCCGGGATAATCCATGTTTACTACAGGCTGTTTTTGATCCCCACTCCTGTTTGCGGAAATGAAACTCCGGTTCACGAAATCGAAGAAACTGTATAAAACCGCCGAACAGCTTATGCCTGGCGGCGTTAACAGTCCAGTTAGATCGTTTAAAGCCGTATCGGGCACGCCTGTCTTTATATCCAGGGGCAAAGGTCAATATATTTACGACGCAGACGGGAATAAATACACGGATTATATGTCCTCCTGGGGGCCGCTGATCCTGGGCCACGCTGCGCCCGCGGTGGTAAGAGCGGTCAAGAAGGCGGCCGGGAAGGGCACCAGCTACGGCGCTCCGTGCGAGGATGAGATAGAGTTAGCCGGTATTATAGTTAAAGCCTTTCCTTCTATCGATATGGTCAGGATGACAAGCTCGGGCACCGAAGCCACTATGAGCGGCGTGCGCCTTGCCAGAGCCTTTACGAAAAGGGACTATATAGTTAAGTTCGAGGGATGCTACCACGGGCACGCCGATTACCTTCTTGTTCAGGCCGGATCCGGGGCGACTACGTTCGGAATGCCGAGCAGCCCTGGCGTCCCCGAATCATTCACGGAAAAGACGTTACTTGCGAATTATAACGATCTAGGCTCGGTGAGGGCTTTGTATGATAAATACCGCGGCAAGATAGCGGCAGTCATCATTGAACCCGTGGCAGCGAACATGGGGGTTGTCCCGCCGGCGGAAGGCTTCCTAGAAGGCCTACGGAAGATTACACGGGATTCGGGTTCGCTCCTCATTTTCGACGAGGTGATAACGGGGTTCAGGCTCGGCATGGGCGGAGCCCAGCGTAAATACGGGGTAACGCCCGACATTACCTGTCTCGGGAAAATCATAGGGGGGGGACTCCCCGTGGGGGCGTTCGGCGGAAAGAAGGAAATAATGAGCATGGTTGCCCCTTTGGGACCCATGTACCAGGCGGGGACACTCTCCGGGAACCCGCTCGCTATGGCCGCAGGGCTGGCGACCCTCAGGAAGCTAAAAGAGCCCGGGAATTATAAAAAGCTCCGGCAACTCTCCCTCTATATGGTCGAAGGTATAAAGGAATTAGTAAAAAAAGCCGGGGTTAATGCCACCGTTAATTCGGTGGATTCGATGTTTACGCTCTTTTTTACGGAACCGAATCCGGCGGATTACAGGACGGTGCTCAAAAGCGATACGAAAAAGTATTCGAAATTTTTTGAAAAATTACTCAGGGCTGGTATTATGTTTCCGCCTTCTCAGTTTGAGGCGGTTTTCCTTTCGCTCGCCCATACCGATAGGGACGTCGATCGTACGCTTGACGCCGTGTATAAAGCCCTTAAGGCGGTCTGAGATTATAGGGGGGACTTACCGTTAAGAGCGGCGGAAAATATAAATGGCTGATGTTTATCGCCATCGGGTTCGAGCTCGGGTTTTCGGTAATAGCCGGGATACTGCTGGGAGAATACGTCGATAAACTGGTCGGAACCAAGACCCCGTGGTTCACGATGCTGGGATTGTTAGCCGGCGGTTTGGCGGGGTTCAATATACTTCTGAGGATGTTAAAGCGGATAAATGACGGAAAGGACAGCGAGTCTAATTAATATACCGAGCATAGGACGGGTGGAAAGAAGCGGATTGGCGGTAACCGCAATCTTAATGGTCGTCTGCTATTTCATCGGCTCGAGTGAGCTTGCGGTAGGAGCCGCAGCGGGGGGAATACTTTTCACTGCCAATTTCACGGCTATTAGATTCCTTGTACATGCGCTGGTGGGGAAATCGCATACGAAGGGTTTCGGCATATTCGCGTTCGTAATCAAGATGGCGGTATTCATCGCGATTGTAGTGGCGTTATTCTTGTTCGCCAAAGTGAACTTATACGGGTTTTTTATCGGGGTCACGGGTGTCGTCATCGTCATAATCGGAGAAAGCTTGAGAGGGAGTAAAGATGGAACACTTTAGCTGGTTTACCCTGATGGGGCTCGGACAATACGACTATATACTCGGCTCGATACTCGTGCTTATTTTCCTTGCCCTCGCCGGGCTCTCCGTAAAGAAAGCGCTTTCGAAAGAAGGTTCGGTATTGCCTGACGAGAAGTTTTCGATCAGGACAATATTCGAGATACTCACAATAGACTTTCTATTCGATTTGTTCACGAACATGCTGGGCTCGAAAGAGAACGCAAAGAAGTATTTCCCTCTCCTGGGCGCGTCTTTTTTCTTCATATTGTTCGCGAATTTCCTGGGAATTATCCCCGGTTTCCTGCCGCCGACCGGTAATTTCAACGTGCCCGTGGCCTGTGCGCTTGTTATATTCGTAATGTATAACTTTTACGGGTTTAAGGAAAACGGGCTCGGTTATTTGAAGCATTTCGCGGGGCCTGTGATATTCCTCGCCCCGCTGATGTTCGTAATCGAGGTGATAAGCCACTTCGTCCGCCCCGTCTCTCTATCGCTCAGGCTTTTCATGAACATAACGGGGGACCACCTGATACTGGGCGTTTTCACTAATCTGGTTCATTACATAATACCCGCGATATTTATCGGTCTCGGAATATTTGTATCTTTTCTTCAGGCGTTTATATTTACGGTGCTGTCGGCGATATACATATCCCTCGCCACGGCGCATGAAGCCGAAATCGAATAGGATTCGGACACAAAATTTAGAAATAAATGACCTACTATACAAAAGGAGGTAAAAAATGAAAACAGCACTTTCGATTCTCTCGATAGTCGGGGTAGCTATACTCGCTGCTTTTGTTCCGGATGCGGCTTTCGCGCAGGAAGGGAGCGGCGGAGAGCTCACCAAGCTCGGACTCGCTCTCGGAGCGGGATTGGGGATTGGGATCGCGGCCGGTGTCGCCGGTTTGGGTCAGGGACGCGCGACCGCGGCTGCATTGAGCGGTATCGCGAGAAACCCGGGCGCAAGCTCCAAGATCCTCACACCGATGATTATCGGTCTTGCTCTGATCGAGTCTCTCGTTATTTATGCTCTTCTCATAGCATTCCTGCTGCAGGGAAAAATATAATCCTGGTGCGGGGGGCCGACGTGTCGGCCCCCCGCATCCGATTAATTGATATATTCGTCCCCCGGCATTACCCTTCTACTATGAAGAAAGCCGTATCATGCCTTCTTATCGCCTTTGTCTTGTTCGGTTGTGGTAAGACGACCGGTTTAGTACAGACTGAAGACCAGGAGTCTCTCGCGAAATCAAGCGATCTCTACTACAAATTGATAATGTGGAAGTACTATGAGAAGGCATCGCAGTTCGTGGACCCCGATAAGTACAAGGAGTTCGAAGCATTCGTTTATGCAAACCAGAAGGACCTGAATATAACGGGCTATGAGATTAAGGAAATGGTTTACATAACGGAAAACGAACCGGGGGCAAGTCCGGAGGAAAAGGTAAAGGAAACGGAAACGGGTGAGTGCGAGATAAGGGTCCTCTTTACATACTATAAATATCCCTCCGTTTCGGAGAAGAATGTCATGGTGAAGGACACCTGGATACAAAAAGGGAACTTCTGGTATATTTCTTCCGATT
>DATIET010000124.1:0-7349 GCA_035455615.1 Thermodesulfobacteriota bacterium | reverse complement strand
GGGGCAGGGTCTCCGGAGGATTCCTGGGCGAGTACGAAGGTACGGATTCATTCCCTGTCGAGTCTGAGATACTCAGCAAGCTCGACGAGCTCTTTATGACGGGCGGCTACGAGAACCTCTACATAACGGGGCACAGCCTCGGGGGCGCGCTCGCGGCGCTCGCTTTTCCGGACCTCTCTCAAAACTCCTCCGCCCCGAACGTGTTTATGTACAGCTTCGCCGGGCCCGCCGTCGGGAACAGCGATTTCATAAGCGCGTACCAGGGTGAATACGGCACCGACCGCGTGAGCTGGCGTATAGTGAACACGAACGACCTGGTTCCCAAGCTCCCGCCGCTCGGGCTCGACTGCCCCGATTTCTCCTACTTCCACGTGAGCGGGGAGTACCAGATTGAGTTCGGCGTCGCGCTTCCGGCTCTTCCCGATTTCAGCGCGGACAACTGCGATTTGATAACGATAGGCGCGAAGGTCCTGACCTACGGCCTCAACAACCAGGACGGCATAATCGAGGACCACAAGTTGTGCACGTATTTCACGACTCTATGCAATGAGGGCTCTGACCCTTCAACGTGCGCAGACAGGGCTATCGGGTGCAGCGGGGAAGACAGTCCTTGATGCGGGGTGCCGAGCGCTCCGTGCCCGGGCTGATGCTCGTTGGCGTGTTCTTCGCTTTCAAAAAAGAAGGGCGGTGGTATAGAAGGGATATATAAAATATAACGGCTAGATCCCGTTTACAGCTTTCGGGAATGACAAAAAGGTAAATTTTTCCGCGATTCTGTTTTCCCCCTTTGGAAAAGGGGGATTCAGGGGGATTTAAATAGAAGAAAAGATAAATCCTCCCTATCCCTCCTTTTTCTAAGGAGGGAATTTTAAGGAATCGAGGCTGGCCTGTTCTGAACTCATTTCAGGATTGTTTCAGGATCATAGCCGCGGTGATCTTTCTTTTTTTGTCATGCTGAACTTGTTTCAGCATCTCGTATTTGTTTTTATAACATTTTGTAAGGAAGTATCACCCCCACCCGAACTATTTTGGTTCAGGCAGCGCTGAGCCGGCATTAAGTACCATTTCTGCCTTAGTTGTGAGAGTGACCTGCTTAATTTGGCTTTAGCTGAACATTCCGATAGAACCTAAACTTGTGAGTATTCAACCAGAAGAGTCCGAATTCTCACTCGCTCGAATTCTTTGCTCGCTCGAAGCAGTTCCCCTTGATATGGGGAGGGGATTAATATAGAGTAGGGATGGTCGCATGTGCGCTGTGGCTGGTGCGTTATAAGCGGAAAAAATGTTAAATCTTGAATAATCTTAAAGGAGAAGAGAATGAAAAGACTCGTCGATTCGGCAATTTGCTTGTGTGCGTTGTTTGTTTTCGTTTTAGCGGTATTCCCCCGTCAGGCGACTGCCGGGGCTCCTTCGCAGGGCTGCTCAATAGGGATAACGAAAGTGGCGATCCCGCCGCTTGATCTGTCATTCAATTTTTTTACGGAATCTTCGGTGGACCCGGACAATGAATTTTCCCTGCCCGCCGGAACCTCTACGAATGAATTTTTAGTTGTTGGCGAGTCGGTGGTCGTGTCGGAGATACCGCTCGAGGGATGGGAGCTGATTGATGTCGAATGCGAAGACGGAGGCCCTGGATTAAACGTGTTCGTTGACGATGAAAACAGAGTTGTAGCGGACTGTCTGTCTCAAGGTTTTGCCGCCTGTACGTTTACCAATAGAGCGTTGTCGAACATACCGACTCTCTCTGAATGGGGGATGATAGCGGCTGCGGCGGGGTTGGTGATGGTGGGAGTGTTCTTCGCGGTGAGAAGGAGAAGGGCGGCGGTATAATACGGATGGTTTATTAATGTGAGGTGTCACCCCCATCCTATCCTTCCCCCGCCTCGGGGGAAGGAAGTATAAATAAAGGACGAAGGGGTGCGCAGATGAAGTAATTTCTTAAGTCCGCGGCTTAAATTCCGGCCGGAATGCCTATAAAATAAACCGTTATGTCCAGAATATAGGCAATTTCAATGTTTCTTCACAATTCTTTTGCAACTGCTAATAGTTCTAAAGGCTTGAAATCCAATTAAATTCCACTAAATCCCCTTTATTTACGGGATTGGCACGAAATTTGCCATATATCTATACGTATGCATTCGGGTTAAAATATACGCAAGTGCGTACAGATTAGAGAAGCGTTAACGGGTTTAAAGGGGGAAACGGGTCGGAAAGCATCTAAAAACTCTATGGAGGAGGAAAGACGATGGAAAACGACAGCGCAGCAAACTCGATAAAGGCGGCATTCAATCTCGGAGTGTGGATGAGGCAGAACGAACCGGGGAAGGACGTATTCGAAGCCGGGCGCTCGCTCAAGGAAACAATTTACCTGAACCTCCGTCAGCCGGAGGAAGGTCAACACCCTAAGGACGTGGTAGAGGCGAACGTGAGATACCTCACGGACATCGCGCTCCTCGCCTTCCTCATGTCGGGCATATGCGCCTACGACCCCGATATAAAAGACAGGATTCCGCAGCTCATCGAAAAGAAGCTCGTAAGCGGGAGCTTCATCGACGAGCCCGGAGATTACGACGGTAAAGTCGCCGGGAAAGAGGACGATGAATGTTACGCGAGGCCTAAAGCGGTGGGCATGAACTGATACAGATGTTGAATTTTATCTCATTTCTTCATACCTCCTTATGTAGCCGGAGACGGGAATATACGGGTGTTCCCGTCTCCGGGTGTTTTACGAGGCCGGCAGCGGCGGTTAACAACGAAAACAGAGAAACGAACAGATCAAACCTTTAGCCTATCCCCGGGCCATCCCCCCTGTCTCTCTTGGCCCGGGGAATTTTAAAATCGCGGCGGAGGACGGGATAGAACGTGCCGGGAAGAAAAATAAAATGTTAGAATAGAGGTATGGTCATGTATTACAAGGACTACGACACCGAGGGGTTTTTCGACGAGTACTTCCACGCGGACGGGAGCCCGAGGGAAGGCGCGTCCATACTGCTGAAGAGGCTCGAACAGCTCCCGGGCGGGGAGCTGCTCAGGCGGCAGAAAGCGACCGAGGCGAGGCTCCTCCAGATGGGGGTGACGTTCACGGTCTACGGCGAGGAGGAGGGGACCGAGAGGATATTCCCCTTCGACATAATCCCGAGGGTCATAGAGGCCAGCGAGTGGGAGGCGCTCGAAAGGGGGCTCAAGCAGAGGATATACGCCCTTAACCTATTCATAGACGACATATACAACGATAAAAAAATTCTTAAGGACCGCATCTTCCCCGAAGAGCTTTTAAAAACTAGCAAGTGCTACAGGCCCCAGTGCGAGGGGTTCAGGCCGCCCCGCGGAATATGGTGCCACATTTCAGGAACAGACCTCGTGAGGGGAGGGGACGGGGTATATTACGTCCTCGAGGACAACCTCAGATGCCCGTCGGGCGTCTCTTACGTCCTCGAGAACAGAGAAGTGCTGAAGCGCACGTTCCCGAAGATTTTCGAGGACTTGAAGATCAGGCCCGTCGACGATTACCCCTACAGGCTCCGTGAGATGCTCCAGTACATGGCGCCAGACGGCGTGCATTCGCCGACCGTCGTGCTCCTCACCCCCGGGATATACAACTCCGCATATTTCGAGCACTCGTTCCTCGCCCAGCAGATGGGCATAGAGCTCGTGGAGGGCGGGGACCTCGCCGTCACGGACGGGTACGTCTACATGAAAACGACGAAGGGGCTCCAGAAGGTGGACGTAATTTACAGACGCATAGACGACGACTTCATCGACCCGCTCGCTTTCAGGGAAGACTCGCTCCTGGGCGTGCCTGGGATAATGGACGTATACAAGTCCGGGCACGTCGCGCTCGTGAACGCCATAGGGACGGGGATAGCGGACGACAAGATAATCTACGCTTACGTGCCGGAGATAATAAAGTACTACACCGGGGAGGAGCCGATACTGCCTAACGTGCCCACGTACGTGTGCTGGGAGGAACTCGACAGGAAGTATGTGCTCGAGAACCTCGAAAGCCTCGTCGTGAAGCCGGCCAACGAATCGGGCGGATACGGGATAATGATAGGGCCCAAGGCGAGCGCCCGCGTCAGGGAGGAGTTCCGGGGCAAGATACTCGACGACCCGCGTAACTATATCGCGCAGCCTACCGTCTCTCTCTCGAGGGTTCCGATTCTCGCGGGCGAGCGGTTCGAGGGGAGGCACGTTGACTTCAGGCCGTACACGCTTTACGGTGAGGACATATACGTGATGCCGGGAGGCCTAACGAGGGTCGCGCTCAAGAAAGGTTCACTCGTGGTAAACTCGTCTCAGGGGGGCGGGAGCAAGGACACGTGGGTGCTCAGGGATTTATCCTGAGCCCGCGCCGATCCCCTTACTCCCGTAATTTAAAAAATTTGAATACAGGCGTTCACACATATGCTTAGCAGGGTAGCGAATTCCATATACTGGATGTCGAGATACATGGAGCGCGCCGAGAACGTGGCGAGGTTCATCGAGGTGAACCTCCACCTGATGCTCGACATGCAGACGGAGGAAGGGCAGTGGGAGGCCCTCGTCAGCACCACGGGCGACCTCGAGATATTCAGGGAGCGCTGCGGCGACGAGGCGACGCGGGAGACCGTACTCGACTTCCTCACGTTCGACAGGGAGAACCCGAACTCCATACTCTCCACGCTCACGAGGGTGAGGGAGAACGCGCGCTCGATAAGGGAGATAATCTCTTCCGAGATGTGGGAGCAGATAAACAAGTTCTATTACTTCGTCAGGGACTCCGCTCTGAGCGGCGTCGCGGCGGAGACCCCGCAGGACTTTTACCAGAGGGTCAAGACGGAGAGCCACCTCTACGCGGGCATAGCCGACTCGACCATGAACAGGGGCGAGGACTGGCACTTCGCGCGCCTGGGGAGGCTCCTCGAGAGGGCGGACAAGACGTCCCGTCTCATAGACGTGAAATATTTCATACTCCTTCCGAAGCCCGAGTACGTGGGCACGCCTATAGACAACATTCAGTGGGCGGCGCTCCTGAAATCGGCGAGCGCGCTCGACATGTACAGGAGGAAGTACGAGCAGATAACGCCGGAATCGGTGGTGCAGTTCCTGCTTTTGGACAGGCACTTCCCGCGCGCGATACTCTACTGCGTGCTGATGGCTGAGGCTTCGCTCCATTCCATTACGGGCACGCCCGCGGGCATGTTCCGGAACGAGGCCGAGAGGCGGATGGGCAGGCTCCACGCGGAGCTTACCTACGCGAGGATAGACGATATAATAAAAAAGGGGCTCCACGAGTACCTTGACAATTTCCAGACCGAGCTCAACAGCGTTGGGGACTCGATAAAAGATACGTTCTTCGTTCTGAGCCCGGCGGCCGGGCCCCATGCGTTAGGAGGTATGGAAGAGTGACTTTCTGTGTAGGCATGAAGGTGAGAAAGGGGCTCGTAGGCATCGCGGATACGCTCGTAACGACGGGTACCGAGAGCATTATGGCGAGGAAGGTGACTATACATCAATACGGCAGGCACTCGCTCTTCCTCATGACCTCGGGGCTCCGCTCGGTGAGGGACAAGGCGCTCACGTATTTCAACGAGGTGCTCGAGCAGGACGACAACAAGTTCGACAAGCTCTACATGGCGGTGAACGCGTTCGCCGCGCAGGTGAGGCGCGTCGCGGACGAGGACCGGAAGGCGCTCGAGGAGGCGGGGCTCCATTTCGACCTCTTCTCCATCATCGGCGGACAGCTCGAGAAAGACACCGAGCATAAGCTCTACATGCTCTACCCGCAGGGGAACTGGGTCGAGGTGGGGCAGGGGACCCCTTATTACCTGATAGGAGAGTCGAGTTACGGGAAGCCCATAATAGACAGGGCGCTCGCGTACGACCTCAACATGGAAACGGCGCTCAAGATCGGGTACCTCGCGTTCGACGCGACCCGGACGAGCGCCGTGGACGTCGACTTCCCGATAGACGTCGTGCTGTACAAGGCCGACACGTACGACATAGTGGAGCACAGGTACGAGAGGGCCGAGCTGATACGCATATCCGAGTGGTGGCAGAAAACGATTAGAGAAGCAATAAGGGAGCTCCCCCACGACTGGGTGGAGGCGGCTTTCTCGAAGCTGGGAGACGGTGTGAAATGACATATGAAGGGAGTACCGCGATGAATATAAAGATCAGACACACGACGAGATATAAATACTCGGAGAGCGTGTTCCTCGACCCGCAGACGATAAGGCTAAGGCCCAAGAGCGACGGGTCGCAGAGGCTCGTAAGCTTCGAGATCGACATAGACCCCGTTCCCGACGGCATCGTAGACATAGTGGACGTCGCAGGGAACGACAGCACGTGCGTGTGGTTCTCGGGGAATCACGACCACCTGACAATCACGACGCGCTCCGAGGTCGAGACTTTCAGGGTGAACCCGTTCGATTATGTAATCACGGAGCCTTCGGTGATGAAGCTCCCCGTGTTCTACCCGAAATACTACGTCCCGTCGCTGAGGCCCTATTTCACGCGCAACACCGAGCCCGAGGGGCAGGTGGACAGGTTCGTTTCCGACGTGATGGACGAGTCGGGCGTTGAGACGATGACGTTCCTCAACGTGCTGAATATGCGCATATACGAGGGCTTCGAGCAGCTCGTCAGGCACGAGGGGCCGCCTTACCCGGCCGAGATAACGCTCGGAACGGGCAGGGGGTCGTGCAGAGACCTCACGGTGCTGTTCATGGAGGCTTGCCGCGCCGTGGGCATCGCGGCCAGGTTCGTGAGCGGGTACAGGGAGCACGAGATGATAACCGAGGAGAGGCAGCTCCACGCGTGGGCCGAAGTGTATATACCGGGCGGCGGGTGGAGGGGCTACGACCCGTCGGAAGGGCTCGCGACTGCGGACCAGCACGTCACGGTGTCGGCCGGGGTTATTCCGGAAGAGGCGGCCCCGCTCACGGGCACGTACAGGGGCTCGGGCGCGCGCTCCATCATCGACTACGATATAGAGATAGAGTCGCAGGCACAGTTGAGTTAGACGGGGACAGGCGTTAGACTTCTCAATGAAGGGCGAGCCGATATGAGGCTTTCCCGAAAGGAGCGAAAGACGATGCCTGTGACAAGCGATCTGAAACAAGCCTTCCTTACGATAACACTGATTTTATTTATCGGCGCCGCAATCGCAGTCGCGGACGACGATGACGACGTCGAAGAGATCCCCCTCGCGCCTAACGACCCCGATATAACGGACGTCTGCACGCTCTCCGACTGCAACCCGGCCAAGCCCTGCGCCGACCCCGACGAGAATTGCTACACTTTGAACGGCGTCTTCTACTGCTGCACCATGGCCCCCGATCCGGGGATGGAGGCCGTGGGGGATTGAT
>DATIET010000123.1:0-17355 GCA_035455615.1 Thermodesulfobacteriota bacterium | reverse complement strand
CTAATTCTTTCCCGCGGGCAGTCTATTTACATCGCTCTTCTATCGATGCTATCTCTTTTCGGATAGAAGCCTCTCCTCTATCTCTTCGAGGGATAGGCCCTTGGTTTCCGGAACCAGCCGCCATACGAATACGATACCCAGAAGGCTCACGAGCGCGTATAACCAGTACGTGAAAGCCGCCCCGGCCGCTTCGAACAGGGGCAGGAACGAGAACGAGACTAGGAGGTTCGCCCCCCAGCTCGACATCGTGGCGATGCTCACCGCCCGTCCCCTTACGTTAAGCGGGAATATCTCTGTCATTATGAGCCATGGGATTGGCCCCAGTGAGAACGCAAAGCAGGCGATGTAAAACCAGACGGCGATCACAGTCGCTCTCCCGGTCTCGAGCCCTCCGCCCGAATTCCCGAGGGCGAATATCCCTCCTACGGCGGTGAGCGAGATAAGCATGCCTCCGAGGCCCGCGTAGAGGAGCGGTTTTCTTCCAGCCCTGTCTATGAGCCATACTGCGATGAATGTCGCGAGCACGTTCACGATACCCACGCTCACCGTCGCGAGAATGGCGGTATCGGGCGATCCCATGCCCGCTTCCCTGAATAGGGAAGGCGCATAGTACATGACTGTATTTATCCCGACGAGCTGCTGTATAAGGAAAAGGCCTATACCGGTAACGAGCGCGCGGCTTACGGGCGGCCGGAGCATATACCCGAACCCGCCGTTCGTTTCCATGGCTATCACGTGCCGTATCTCGTTCAATTCCGAATCGGTCAGAGACGCTTCCCCCCCGCTTATTTTAAGGAGCGTTTTTCTCGCCTCTTCCTCCCGCCCCATTTTTATGAGCCACCTCGGGCTTGGCGGGAGTATGGACATTCCGAAGAGCAGTATCAACGCGGGGACCACGCTCGTCCCGAGCATGAGCCTCCAGTCGCCCGAGCCTGTGAGGGACCAGTCGACGAAATATCCGAGCAGTATCCCGATCGTGATCGCGAGCTGGAAGAGCGTTACGAGCCTCCCCCTCCCGGCGGCGGGGGATATCTCCGCTATATATAGCGGGGCCGATGCGGAAACCGCCCCGAGCGCGAGGCCCAGTACGAACCTCGATGCCAGAAGCGCTCCCGCCGAAGGGGATAACGCCGACGAGGCCGCTCCAGCGATGAAGAGGAGAGCGGCCCCCTGCACCATGAGCTTTCTTCCTAGCCTGTCGGCGACGATGCCGCTTATCAGCGCACCAGCGATTCCCCCGACAAGCAGGATTGATATGACGCCCCCCTTTCCCACGGTGTCCAGATGAAAGGCGTCCGCGATAAAGCCGAGCGCCCCGCTGATCGACCCCGTGTCATATCCCAGCAAAAGGCCGGCAAGCGCCGCTATCGCAGAAGTGAGAAGCACTATTCCGCTCTTTTTACCGGGGTTCATCGTGTCAGGGCGTTTCGAGATTGAATTTGATTAATACGCTTTTGGAAACGAACACATTATATGCACCTTTTTCGGCCATTGCCAGAGTCCGTGCTATAATAAGACACGGTGTCAGATGCCGCAGTTGGACCGTTATGGAGCCAACGAAAATAAGTTAAAATAAATAATCAGAGAAGACGATTTTGGGTCGCGAATAATAAAAATTTCCGTATGAGGAGATATATATGAGAATTAGCCTGCTTCTGTTTTCCATCTTTTTTACCGCTCTTGCTTTTTTCGGATGCGCCAAGCCGCAGGGCAACACCCCTGTATCCCAAAGGGCTTACATACTCCAGATGAGGGATACTACCCTCGCGGAGATTTATCAGAAAAGCCCGTATGTAGAGGACCTGGTGCAGCATGCCGCCGGGTACGGCGTCTTCAGTAACATCAATACCCAGCTTCTTATCATCGGGTCGGGGAACGGATACGGGGTTATAACGGACAATTCAAACGGAAAAACTACCTTCATGAGGATGGCCGAGGGCGGCGTAGGCCTCGGAGTGGCCCTTACCGATTTCAGGGAATTGATAATTTTCAATAACCCTGCGGTGATGAGGCAGTTTATCAGCAGCGGATGGGATTTCGGCGTCCAGGGCGATGCGGTTTTGAAGTCTAAGACGAAGGGTGCTGCAGCCAGCGGTACCGTGCCTTTCGATTCGGATATTGTTATTTATCAGCTTACCAAACAGGGCATTGCGCTGCGAACGAACGTAGGCGCGGAAAAGTACTGGATCGACAGCGACCTGAATTATTATTGACGTCCGCTGGAAATAACAGGTCTCCGCGTGGTCGCATTGCTTTCAAACATGCGCCTTCCAGTCGAGATAAATGAATTATAGAATCGTCCTGGCCTCCTCCTCGCCGCGACGGAGGGAGCTTCTGAGCACGCTCGGGTTCGCGTTCGATGTAATGCACCCCTCCGCCGATGAGACAGTATCCGGGGATGAAACCCCCGAGGATTTTGCTCTCAGGGTCTCGGCCGAAAAAGCGGCATCGGTATCGGGGAGCCTCGGAGAAGGCGCTGTCGTCATCGGTGCCGACACCATAGTCGTCGTTGACGGCGAGATACTCGGCAAGCCGGAAGACCCCGAAGAGGCCTCCTCAATGTTGCGGAAGCTCTCCGGAAAAGAGCATCACGTATTTACGGCTTTCTCAATCGTCAAACCGAAAAATGTAATCCTTCACAGCGAGATAGTGGATACGAGTGTCCGGGTGAAACCCCTTGCGGCTTCCGAAATAGAAGGTTACATTAAGACCGGAGAGCCCATGGATAAAGCCGGAGCTTACGGAATACAGGGGATTGGCTCATTCATGGTCAGGGGCATCGAAGGCTCGTATTCGAACGTAGTAGGCCTTCCGGTGGAGGAGCTCCTCGCGGCCTTAAAAAAACTCGGAATCGTTTAGTTATACTCACGGGATGGATTTAGCAGGCAGTCTCAGGTCCGTTAAGGAACGGATAGCAAAAGCGGCGGCGAGAGCGGGAAGGGATGTAAATGACGTAAAGCTCGTTGCCGTTACAAAAGGAGTGGAGCCGGGGCGCATAATCGAAGCGGTAAAAGCGGGCCAAATGACTTTCGGCGAGAATTACGCGCAGGAATTCAGGCTTAAAAAAGAAATTATCAGTAAAGCCGTAAGCGGGAATGTGGAGTGGCACTTCATAGGGCGGCTTCAGAGGAACAAGGTTAAATACCTGATAGGCGAAGTGGGATTGATCCATTCCCTCGACTCCCTGTCCGTCGCCCGCGAGATCGAGAAGAAGGCCGCGGCTGCTGGTATCGAGGTACGGGTGCTGATAGAGGTGGATACGGGCGGGGAGGAGACCAAGGGGGGAGTGAAGGCGGGAGAGCTTAAGGGTTTCCTCGAAGGCATTAAGGAATTCCCCTCGATCGAGGTCCGCGGTCTCATGACGATGCCCCCTTATTTCGACGAGCCCGAGCGTATCCGTCCTTATTTCAGGGCGCTCAGGGAGATGCGCGATAAGCTCAAAGCCGCGTATCCGGGACTGAGAGAGCTTTCGATGGGCATGAGCGGTGATTTCGAGGCTGCGGTCGAGGAGGGCGCCACATTGGTCAGGGTCGGCTCCGCTATTTTCGGACCGAGAAACTGACAACCCACGAGAGGCGGATATCCATATGGCGATGATAGGGTTCATAGGCGGCGGGAACATGGCGGAGGCTCTTGTTAAGGGCCTTATATCGTCCGGGGTATATAAAAAGAGCGACATTCTTGTCAGCGATAACGTTAAAAAAAGACTCGACCATCTGAAATCCGCATACGGGGTCGCCGTGACCCACGATAATAAAGACCTCGCTGCTAAATCCGAGCTCATAGTGCTATCCGTAAAACCAAACACCGTTCGCAAGGCGGTAAACGAGATAAAAACCAAAATTACGGCAAAAAAAATTCTCATTTCCATCGCGGCCGGCATACCGACGTCTCTTATATCCGGCGTCCTTAAAAAGAAGGCGAAGATAGTCCGGGTTATGCCCAATACCCCGGCCCTCGTCCTTGCCGGAGCGTCGGCGCTATATTGCGGCCCCGGTTTGAGCGAGGAAGAGCGGGAGCGGGTAATGAGGGTCTTCGGATCGGTCGGCATAGCTCACATAGTCGAAGACGAGAGACTCCTCGATTCGGTAACGGGGTTAAGCGGCAGCGGTCCAGCATTCGTATCCATGTTCATAGAGGCATTATCCGACGGCGGCGTCAAGATGGGTCTCCCCAGGGACACCGCGCTCAAGCTCGCGGCCCAGACGGTTTACGGCACCGCAAAAATGATTATCGAGGAAATGTCCCATCCCGCGGTGCTCAAGGACAAGGTCTCCTCCCCCGGAGGCACTACGATAGAGGGCATACACATACTCGAAGCGGGCGGGTTCAGGGCGAACGTCATATCCGCGGTAGAAGCGGCCGCCAACCGTTCGAGGCAGTTATCCAGGGAGGATAAATAATGTTTATCGTTGCGAACCTCGTAATCGGCATTGGCCAGGCCCTTCATTACATCTTGAATATCTATATCTTTATCGTAGTCGGCAGGGCTATAATTTCATGGGTGAACCCGGACCCCTATAATCCGATTGTAAGGTTCTTATACTTGGCTACCGAACCTGTACTCAGGTACGTGAGAAGGTTGATTCCCATAGTAAGCGGTATAGATTTTTCTCCGATCATAGTGATGGTGGCTCTATTCTTTCTCGACCAGGTCCTGGTCCAGTCCATTATCGATTACGGAGTCCGAATGAAAGCCGGTATGCCGTAAACTGCCCGATGAGAGAGACTCCACTAACGATTACGGTTCAGGTTCAGCCGAAGTCGTCGCGCGACGAGATTATCGGCGTACACGAAGGCAGGCTGAAAATAAGGATTTCGGCCCCGCCGGTTGACGGAAAAGCAAACGAGCGCCTGACCGAGGTCATTGCAAAGGCGTTCGGGGTCTCGAAATCGAGCGTCGAGATAATAAAGGGTCACCACTCAAGGGTAAAAACAATTAAAATATCGGGCATCAGCCGGGAAGACTACGGAACGCTATTATCGAAATACGGCAATACGTAGAACCTCCTGAGCACGTACACCGGAGAAAGACATGCCTGAAATTACAATCGGCGGAAACAGGATACATTATATAGAAGGCGATACGACCGACCCCGCCCGTCCGACTGTTTTGATGATACACGGCGCAGGCCAGAGGGTAGCCACATGGAAGCGTCAGCTGGAGCTTCTGAAAAACCACCCGAAATATAATTTGATAATTCCCGACCTACCCGGCCACGGCGCGTCGGAGGGCGAGGGATCGAGGGACGTAGCCGGGTATAAAGTCTTTATCGAGGAGTTCGCCGACGCGCTCAGCTTGACCGGCATTATTCCGGTCGGTCACTCGATGGGCGGCGCCGTGGCGATGATTTATGCCCTCGACCGTCCTGAGAAAGTAAGGGCCACAGTTCTGGTCGGCACGGGTGCAAAGATGCGCGTAGCCGGTGAAACGCTCAAGACCGTAAAAAACAACTATCAGCTATTCTGCGACGTAGCGCCTTCGAGAATGATCGCCCAGGGCTCGCCCGAAGAGATTAAGAAGGAGTTCAGAGAGGACCTGCTCGATACATCCCCGGATGTATGCTACCGGGACTTGGTCGCGTGCGACGAGTTCGATCTCATGGACAGGGTCCGTGAGATAAAGACTCCTACATGCATTATCTCGGCCGACCAGGACATTTTAACCCCGCCCAAGTACGGCGAGCATCTGAGGGACTCTATAATCGGCTCATCCTATCATCTTATTATGAACTCCGGGCATTTCATGATGCTCGAACAGCCCCTCGAATTCAATAGAATATTGACCGGTTTCCTAATGACGCTCGGGTCTTAGCCCCGGTCGGAATCCTTAGCCCCCCTAAATTCATCTATTGAAAATAAGACGCTCTATATTTATATTAAATTATTAAGGGGGGGATGGGTTATAGGGTTCTTTAGATTTAAAATATCAGGGATTGAGGTAAGTTAGGGTGAGGCTCTCAATTTCATTTATAGCGGCGCTGATGATTTTCGGGTTCGCGGCCGGCTCTGGAAGCGCCGATTACAGCATTGAAAACGCCGATAATTCTTCCGGTTTAATAGCCGAACAGTCCTGCTACGATTACACCTTCATCGATAGTAATTCCATACGGGGCACCTTGCTCGAAAAAGAGGAGATGGACTCTTCTCCGGGCAAACCGGACTCTGTTTCGTACGACACCGTTTCAAACCTCTGCAAGCCCAAAAACACGCTGCTGGCTGTAATTGATACTGGCGACGCTCCTGTCGCCGAACCCGGCGATTCGAAGGTTTCGAACGACGAAACTCCGCTTCTGCCCGATTCTCAGATAGCCTTTATCGAAGACGGCAAATTGAATTACGATCAGTTTCAATCGAGAGAAGTAATTTTTTATGGCGGCCTCGTTCCTTTCGTCGCCATCCACGACGCCGATCTGGAGACCGACGACCATTTTTTCAACCCGGAAAGCTTTTCCCTCTTTCTGTATTTCAAAAAGAAGTTCTGACCGTTCCGGTAAACCCGGTTTTCAGCCCCCTTCTTTCGAAAAGTAATCCCGCCGCCGCTCTCTTTACTAGAAGCGCTATTTTGTTAAAATAAAGGCAGCCTTATGAACGGGAGATAAAAATGAAAATAGCGCTATTAGGCGGGACAGGCGATATTGCCGAGGGGCTCGTGCTCAGGTGGTCGAAAGCCGGACACGAGATCTTCATAGGTTCGAGGAGCGATGAAAAGGCAAAGGGTATCGCCGCCGAGTATATAGAGAAATTAAAAGCCCACGGGATCGAGCCCAGGATACATGGTATGCCGAACGCGGACGCGGCGAGACATGCGGAGGTGGTAATAATAAGCATTCCTCCCGAGCACGCGGCTGCGACCGTGAGCCAGATAAGGGATAGCTTTACCGACCAGGTCGTCGTTACGCCGGTCGTTTCGATGAAGAGGGAGGGAAAGACGTTTCTGTTCAACCCCCCGGCTCAGGGGTCCTCGGCCCTCGAGATAAAGGCGGCGCTGCCGGAAACGGCGAAGCTCGTGTCCGCATATCACAACCTGCCGGCGACGGAGTTAAGCGAAATAGATAAGTCCCTCGATTACGACGTGGTCATATGCGGAGACGACGACAGTGCAAAGGGGGTCGTTAAGAAAATAACGGAGGATATCCCCAACCTCCGTGTTCTGGACGCGGGGTCATTGGAAGTGTCCGCGATGATTGAGTCGATGACGCCCCTCATAGTCAATCTCAATGTGAGATATAAACCGCAGCATTTTTCAGTAAAGTTCGTGTAAGCCCGCGGGAGACGGCCCCCGGAGGGCCGTCTCTACTCCCCGATGATCTGCAAAATGACGTCCCTCGTGCGCGGACGGTTGTCGAAATCGACAACTATGATCTGCTGCCAGGTCCCGAGGAGGAGCTCTGACGACGAAAAGGGCACCGTCAGGGAAGCCCCCTGGAGAGCGGCCCGCACGTGGGAATAACCGTTCCCGTCCCCCCACCTCGCATCGTGGTGATAACGGATGCCCCTGGGGACTATCCTCTCGATAGCCTCCCTGAAATCCTGTATTGCTCCGCTCTCGTATTCAATAGTGGTCACCCCGGCTGTAGAGCCCGGTATGAACACCGTCACTATCCCGGAAGATATACCCGAATCCCTCACGCTCTCCCCGACCTCGGCGGTAATATCGACGAGGTCCGTCTCCCCCTTCGTGCGTAGCCTTATGCTTGTTGTTATCACGGCCATATTGCGCCTCCTAGAACAGTCTTAATTGGGCGGGCTTCTCGAGCGGGACCGCTTCGAACCCCTTTTTTCGCAGCGCCCGCGCAAAACCGCTGCTGTGAGCGCCAGTGAGGAAAACCTTTTCCGGGCCCACATACTCGACGAACTTAATGAGGTCCCTGAAACCCGCCCTGTTGCTGAGCGGAAAGACCTCGTCCGCCCCGTACAGGGTCTTAATAAAGGACTTTTCGTCAGGCGCGGATTCGATTACCGCCCCGACTTTTTTATCTAGTATATCCTCGATGCCTCTCGAACCCTTCTCTAGTGGAAACACGAGGACTCTGCTTTCTGTCTCCTTCCGCTTGTACAATTCGCAGCCGTGAAATCCGATGCCGAATTCCTCAAATATCTTTATGACCCCGAATATGGATTTGTGGACGCCGAGCTTGTATCCCGCGTCCCCCAGACGCTTGACCAGTTCCCCGGCCAAACCGTAAGCCTCGGCCAGCAGGACGGGGACCGCGCCGGATGAGATCGAGCTGTCGATGAATTCCGAGAGCGAGCCTGTCACCTCTTCTGCCGGCGGGAATTCGTATTTCGGTGAACCATATGTACACTTCATGATCAGCATCGGACACCTCTTTACACGCGCGGGCCCCGAAACGAGCGATTGCCTGAGATTGATGTCACCCGTGTATAAGATTGTACCGCCGGCCTTTTGTATCTCTATCTGAGCCGAGCCCGGCATATATCCCGACGGGATTAGCTCGGCCTGGACGCTTCCGATCGTGAACGGTCTGTTATAAGGGCAGGCGAGTGCGACCGATTTCCTGATCCTCTTTTCGATGAGCCTGATCGTCTCGGGGGTGGCGATCACTTTTTCAGACGGGACGAATCTTCCGATATTGGCGCTCGATATGAAAGAAAATTTCGCCTTTTTTGCGGAATCGAACCAGAGGCTTGTTCCCCTTAAATGAATCCCCTTGTCGAACTCTATCATGAAACTGGAATTCAAGTGTACTTTTAAAGGGATGATTTGCAAGCTCGTTAGGGGCCGTTATTGACAGGGGATAACCGGAACGGTGATAATTCTTATACTCCGGCCTTAAATCATTAAACTATTGGAACAAAGTTCACAAGGGAGCAATCCGAATGGATAAGACCGAATTACTTCTCAAGGAATTGACCGAATCCCACGGCGTGCCGGGCTATGAGGCCGACGTGCGCGAGGTGATAAGGAAATACATGAAACCCCTGGGCGCGATAAGCAAGGACAACATGGGGAGTCTCATTTGTAAAAAGCCCGGGAAGTCTGCCGAGCCGAAGGTGATGCTGGCGGGCCACATGGACGAGATAGGCTTCATGGTGAAGCACATATCATCCGACGGTTTTATCAGGTTCACCACCCTCGGGGGCTGGTGGGACCACGTCCTCCTCGGCCAGCGTGTCGTGCTGAAAACGCACAAAGGGGACGTCATTGGGGTTATAGGGGCCAAGCCTCCTCACCTCCTGTCTCAGGAAGAGCGTACGAAACTTCTCCAGAGAAAAAATATGTATATAGACATCGGCGCGTCCTCTGAAAAAGAGATAGAGAAAGCGGGCGTGCGCGCGGGGGACCCGATCGTGCCCGTAAGCGAGTTCACGGTGCTCGCCAATCCCAAGACCTATATGTCGAAGGCGTTCGATGACCGCGTGGGGTGTGCCGTCGTCATAAAGACGCTCGAGACGCTCCCCGCAAGCGTCCATCCGAATACGCTCTTCGGAGTGGCCACGGTTCAGGAGGAGGTCGGGGTCAGGGGCGCGAGCACGAGCGTCGAGATGGTGAGCCCCGATATCGCGATAATACTCGAGTCTGATATAGCGGGCGACGTGCCGGGGATAAAGCCCGACGAGTCATCGACCAAGCTCAACGGCGGGCCTTCGCTTCTGCTCTACGACGCGCGCATGATACCCAATCTGAAGCTCAGGGACCTTGTCGTGGATACGGCCAAAAAATCGAAGGTGCCTCTCCAGTTCACCACCATGGAAGGGGGAGCGACTGACGGCTCCGTCATACACCTCCATAAACACGGCGTGCCTACCGTAGTGCTGGGTGTTCCAACGCGCCACATACACAGCCATAACGCGATAATCCACAGAAACGACTTCGATAACACGGTCAAGCTGCTGAAGGCGGTCGTACAGAGGCTGGATAAGAAAAAGGCGGATGAGATAAAATCGTTCGCGTAGTTCGTCCGGCGTTCGGGCGCGGTCTCGGCTCCGCTTCGAATGGGCAATAAAAGTCCTGACCCGGGCGTATCTCGTATCAACAAATAACTGGTAAACTTAGAACCACTTTGGACTCCATAAAAATTACAGGCGCGAGGGAGCACAACCTTAAAGACATATCACTCAGGCTTCCCAGGAGGAAACTGGTCGTCATCACGGGGATCAGCGGGTCCGGGAAGTCGTCCCTCGCATTCGATACGCTCTTCGCCGAGGGGCAGCGTAGGTATATGGAGTCCCTCTCCGCTTATGCGCGGCAGTTCGTCGAGCAGATCGGGAAGCCCGACGTGGATTCCATCGAAGGTCTGTCTCCGTCTATATCGGTCGACCAGAAGACGTTTCAGAGGAACCCGCGCTCCACGGTCGGTACAATTACGGAGATATACGATTTTCTGAGGCTCCTCTTCGCGCGCCTCGGGGCGCCCTATTGTCCCAATTGCGGGATAGAGATATCCGCGCAGAGCCTCGAGAGGATGACCGAGCGGGTGTCAGGCCTGGGAGCGGGAGAGAAGGTCTCGATTTTCTCGCCGATTGTGCAGGGGAGGAAAGGGGAGTACAGAAAGGAGCTCGAAGAGCTCCGGAGGGAGGGCTTTTTAAAGGTCAGGATCGACGGAAAGCTCCACGACCTAGACGAAGAGATCAAGCTCAACAAACAGAAAAAACACACTATAGAATTGCTGGTGGACGTGATCGTGATCCGCCCGGACGAGGTCCATGGGAGGGTAAACGAGTCTTTGAAATTGGCGCTCAAGCGTTCTGGCGGTGTGGCGAAGGCGGAGACTGCCTCGGGCGTCGTACTCAGCCTGAGCGACAAGTTCGCATGTCCCGAATGCGGAATGAGCTACCCCGAGATCTCCCCGCGTCTCTTTTCGTTCAACAGTCCTTACGGCTCCTGCCCGGCGTGCCAGGGCCTGGGGGAGACCTGGTTCTGCGACCCGGAGCTCCTCATAGACGAAGAGCTTTCGATCGACGACGGGGCGATAATACCTTGGCGGAACTCGAATTACTTCAGACAATTAACGGAGAGCGTAGCCGAATATTACGGCATCGATACCTCTATACCGTTCAAAAAACTGTCCGCGAAGTTAAAAAAAACCGTTATTCACGGCTCCGGCGACGAGGAGATAACGCTCAAGAGGGAAAGGAGGGGACGGGCGCTAAGATATAAAGACACCTATGCTGGCGTTGCCGGTATCATCACCGAATGGTATAAGGAGACGGATTCCCCTCTGGTGCGCGAGAAGCTCGCCCAGTTCATGCGGGCGACCGAATGCCCGGAGTGCGGGGGAGCGAGGCTCAAAAAAGAGGCCCTTTCCATACTCTTCGGTGAAAAATCCATATACGACGTAGTAACCATGTCGTCCGAAAACTGCATCGTGTTTTTCCGCGGCATTAATCTGACTCCGAGGGAGGAGGAGATCGGAGACCGTATCATAAAGGAGATAAATTCGCGCCTCACTTTTTTAACCGACGTGGGACTCGGCTACCTCACACTAGACCGCTCCGCGCCGTCGCTCTCGGGCGGCGAGGCTCAGAGGATAAGGCTCGCGACGCAGGTGGGCTCGAAGCTCACAGGAATAACCTACGTCCTCGACGAGCCCACGATAGGTCTCCACCCGAGAGACAACGGCAGGCTCTTGGAAACGCTCAAGTCTCTCCGCGACGGGGGCAATACGATAATAGTCGTGGAGCACGACGAGGAGACGATAAGGAACGCCGATTTTATAGTCGATATCGGACCGGGGGCAGGGGAGAAGGGCGGGAGGATAGTTGCCGAGGGTAACGTGAATGAGCTTATTAGCCACGGTGAGTCCCTCACAGGGAGTTATCTATCGGGAAGGGTCAGGATACCGGTACCGGAAGCGCGGAGAAAGCCGAGAGGGTATATAACGATAGAAGGCGCGTCCGAGCACAATTTAAAATACATTGATGCTTCATTCCCTCTCGGCGTATTTACGTGCGTCACGGGCGTATCCGGCTCAGGCAAGAGCACACTCGTTATCGATACGCTCTACAATGCCCTCGGGCGGAAGCTCTACAGGAGCAAGGATAAAGTCGGGAAATACGAGAGGCTCACAGGCGCCGGGGAAATCGATAAGGTGATTAACGTGGAGCAGACCCCGATAGGCAGGACCCCCAGGTCGAACCCCGCCACGTACACCGGGATATTCGCTCCTATAAGGGATCTCTACTCGATGCTGCCCCAGGCCAATATCAGGGGGTATAAGCCGGGCAGGTTCAGCTTCAACGTAAGGGAGGGAAGGTGCAGCGTCTGTCTCGGCCACGGCGTGGTGAAAATCGAGATGCACTTCCTGCCGGACGTGTACGTGACGTGCGAGAGGTGCGGGGGCAGCAGGTACAACTCCGAGACCCTCGAGGTCAAATACAACGACAGGAGCATAGCCGAGGTGCTGGACATGACTGTGAGCGAGGCCGCTCAGTTTTTCGCGAACGTCCCGCACATAAAATCGAGGCTCGACGTGCTTGTCGCGGTCGGGCTCGAATACATAAGGCTCGGACAGCCGGCGACGACGCTTTCGGGGGGCGAGGCCCAGCGCATCAAGCTGTCGAAGGAGCTTGCCCGCCGCTCAACCGGCAGGACACTCTACATACTCGATGAGCCCACAATCGGGCTTCATTTCGACGACGTAAGGAAGCTCCTCGAGGTACTTCAGAGGCTGACCGACCTGGGGAATACCGTCATAGTGATCGAGCACAACCTCGATGTGATTAAATGCGCCGATCAGGTGATCGATATGGGGCCCGAAGGCGGCGAGAAAGGGGGACGTATCGTGGCCGGGGGAACTCCGGAAGAGGTGTCGGAGACAGACGGGTCGTACACTGGTATGTTCCTTAGAGAAGCACTCGGCAGGAAAAGAACCAGGCGGACAAGGATTAACTAATTGGATCTCATACAGTCGTTAATACTCGGGGCGATACAGGGGTTAACGGAATTTCTCCCTATAAGCAGCACGGCGCACCTCGTCCTGCTCCCGTGGTTCTTATCATGGAATGATAATGGGCTTCCCTTCAACGTTGCGCTCCACGTGGGGAGCCTCATAGCGATAATATTCTATTTCTGGCGGGACTGGATGCTAATAGGAAGAGATTTTCTAAAGAGCGTCGCCGAAAGGAGCTTCGAGGGCCGTCCGAGCGGCAAAATAGGCATGTTTTTGCTCATTGCGACCGTTCCGGGGGCATTATCAGGATTCCTTTTCGAGGAGCAGGCGGCCGGGCTTTTCCGGAATCCCCTGTCTATCGCCTTTACGCTTTCCGCATTCGGGCTGCTCCTCTATATCTCGGACAGGTTTTCGCGAAGGGATAAATCTGTCGAGGACATGGACCTGACGGACTGTATAATCATCGGTCTCGCTCAGGCACTCGCGATCGTTCCGGGCGTCTCCCGCTCGGGGGTCACGATCACGGGCGCGATGTTCAGGAACTTCAAGCGCGACGAGGCGGCCAGGTTCTCCTTCCTCCTCGCGGCTCCCCTCATAGCGGGCGCGGGAATATTCGAATCCCGTCACCTCGCGTATTCGGACGTCGTAAGCGCTCCGTTCATTGCGGGCTTTATCGCGTCAGCCGTATTTGCTTTTCTCGCCATAAAATACCTTCTCAGGTTCGTAAGGAAATCGAGCTACACGCTTTTCGTTATATACCGCTTGATACTCGCCGTGCTTATAGTTTTCATGTACTTGAAATAGATAGTTTCCGCTGCGGACCCTTAATATTTACGCGCATTCCCTGCTTCCGGGGGAAGTGAGGATGCATCATCCGTACATTCTATTCTCACTCTTTATTCTTTACATCCCCGCTTATCGTGGCTAATCTTTTTATATGGGTAGAATTCAAAAGAGACGCAGCTTCATACAGTTTCTAATACTCTTATTAGTAACCTCTCCGCTTTTAGCCGGAGCGGCCGGGTCAGGCGACCCGCAGGTTGAGCGCGGCGATATGGCCGTGCTCACCGCTATGCAGGACGAGCTGGAGCGGTCGCAGAAAAAGCTCAAGCTCAAAGGCTATGAAGACCCCTACTTCATCAGCTATCAGATCAAAGACAACGCTTTTTACAGCATCGATGGCAAATACGGCGCGATCGTCTCATCGGACAAGAGCAGGATAAGGCGTCTCTTCGTCGATGTGCGCGTGGGCGACTACCGCTTCGATAATTCCATGAGGGGCAGATCGGGCGGCGTCCCTTTCGACGGGGCATCGTCCGTGCCGCTGGATAATGATCCCGCCGCGATCAGGACAGTCCTCTGGCAGGTGACCGATTATGCATACAAAGAGGCGCTCGCACAGTACCTCAATAAAAAGGCCGTAAACGTGCAGGAGGTCAAGGCTGAGGACTTCGGCAGCTTTACGAAGGAAAAGACGCACGTCTTTTACGGTCCCGAGCTTACCCTGCCGTTCGACCCCGGGAAGTGGGAGGAGACCGTCAGGGAAGTCTCATCGATCTATAAGGATTATAAAGACCTCCTCAATGCGGACCTCTCGGTCACTGCTCAGAAGGAAACGGTCTATTTCATCAACACCGAGGGCACGCGCTACGTAAGGGACGAAATCCTCTACTCCATAGACGCCGAGGTTACGGCGAGGGCGGAGGACGGCAAGGTCATCGAGAATTACAGGAACCTCTACTACGTGGCGCCCGAAGATATCCCCCCGGTGGAAGAGCTCAAGAAGACGATACGTGAAATGGTCGAAGAGACCGTTAAGATGAGAAAGGCGGAGGCCCTCCCTCCGCTGAGCGTCCCGGCGCTCCTCGAGCCCGAGGCTGCGGGCGTCGTATTCCACGAGGCCGTGGGGCACAGGCTCGAAGGTGAGAGACAGATCGACGACGACGAGGGGCAGACGTTCAAGGAGAAGGTGGGGAAGAAGATAATCCCGGACTTCCTGTCTATAATAGACGATCCGTCGAAAAAGAGTTTTAACGGGACCCACCTCATGGGTTATTATCCGTTCGACGATCAGGGCGTGCCGGGCGAGAAGACCGTGCTCGTCGAGGACGGCGTGCTCAGGAGCTTCCTCATGTCCCGGACCCCTGTAGAGGGGTTCCGGAAATCAAACGGCCACGGGAGGGCGTCCTACGGACAGGCTCCTGTTGCGAGGATGAGCAATACCATAATCGAGTCCACGAAGGAATACCCGAAGGACGAGCTGAAGGCGCTTCTAATCGAAGAGGTAAAGCGTCAGAAGAAACCATTCGGCCTGATCATAAAGAGCATGAGGGGCGGGGAGACCAATACGTCCTCGTACAACTTCCAGGCCTTCAGGGGCACTCCCCTCGTGCTGTATAAGGTCGACCCCAGGACAGGGGAGGAAACCCCCGTGAGGGACATCGAGATCGTCGGGACGCCTATAGTCACGGTGAATAAAATCATCGCGACCGGGGACGATTACGCTGTATTCAACGGGTTCTGCGGAGCCGAATCCGGCTACATACCCGTCTCGACGATCGCTCCGAGCATACTCGTCTCCGAGATGGAGTTCCAGCGCGAGTCCTCGCGGAAAGAAAAGCCTCCGCTCCTTCCGCCGCCCGCTTTCGACACTGCGAAATAAGCGGTGCTCAGCAGGTTTAAACGAACAGGTGATCTTCCGGATGAATTATCCTATCCCCCGAATGCCCGAGCCTGTTGAAAATGGCATGATGATCCCGACATTGGATCGTCAGGGATGGATCTGGCTGTATAAGGACGAGATAACGAAGTATTACATCGAATATGCCGCCGAGACCAAGGGGTTGATGCTGGAGGTGGGTGCGGGATACGGACACATTGTTTTAGAGGTTTTAAAAACAGGTGCGCGTGTAATTGCCGATGAGATTTCTCAGGATCAGCTCGAAATTATCCGGCAGAGAGTATACGAGAGAGGGCTTTCCGGACTGGAAGTCATCCAGGCGGAATTTCCCGAAGAGCTTGACCTTCCCGCTGACACGATCGACGGGATTTTGATCTCTCGCGTCTTTCATTTCTTCACCGGAAGCGGGATAAGGCAGAGCCTTTAAAAGATTCATAGCTGGCTCAGGCCGGGAGGGAAGGTTTTTATAGTCACTGACTCGGTCTACAGGGCCATTTTCAAAGTGCTTATTCCGCAATACGAAAAGAACGCCGCCGACGGACTTGAGTGGCCCGGCTGGGTGGAGGACGTGCGCAAGTTTGTCCCGCAAGGAAGGCTGAATCCCGAAACACAGCCCCTTGCTATGAATTTCCTCGATCCCCGGATAGCAAGGCGGGAACTCACAATAGCAGGATTCGAGACGGAAGTGTCTTCTTTTTTCAGATACCCTGCGGAGCCCGACTTTGCCAGGCTCGACGGCCGGGAGATCACCGGTGCTATCGGGGTGAAGGTCTGAGTAATTTTCAAGCACGTACTAATACAACGCGCTTGTGCCGCTGATTATAACCAATCATTCAAATCTCACTTCAAATCCCCTCCGGATTTTGTTAGTATTGAGTATCTTACTCCATCCGCAATCCTTAAAGGGGGGTCGAAATGGCTGACGTCGAAAAAACTATCGAGGACTTGCTGACTGAAGGACGCACTTTTACACCGGGCAAGAAACTGAGGAAGAACGCTAACGTAGGGAGCGAGTCGGTTTATAAGAAAGCCGCCCGGGACAGGGAGAAATTCTGGGCGAATTTCGCAAAAGAGCTCGACTGGTTCAAGAAATGGAGAAAGGTGCTCAAGTGGAAGGTCCCTCATTCCAAGTGGTTCATCGGCGGCAAGCTTAACGTCTCATACAACTGTCTCGACAGGCACATAATTACGGCACGAAAGAATAAGGCGGCGATAATCTGGGAGGCGGAATCGGGAGAGGGCGTCACTCTGACCTACTGGGAGCTCTACAGGGAGGTAAACAAGTTCGCTAACGTGCTCAAGGGGCTCGGAGTCAACAGGGGAGACAGGATTACCATCTACCTCCCGATGATCCCCGAGCTCGCAATCGCCATGCTCGCGTGCACGAGGATAGGCGCCCCCCACAGCATCGTATTCGGAGGGTTCAGCGCGGAGAGCCTCAGGGACAGGATAAACGATTCCAAGGCGAGGGTGCTCATCACATCTGACGGTGGTTATAGAAGGGGAGGGATAGTTCCCCTCAAAAAGAATTCGGACGATGCGCTTACGGATACGCCGAGCATCGAAAAGGTCGTCGTCGTAAAAAGGGTCGGTGATAAGGCCGACATAAAGATGAAAAAAGGAAGGGACCTCTGGTGGCACGAGCTTATGGCGAAGGCGCACTCTTACTGCGAGCCTGAGAGGATGGACAGCGAGGACATGCTCTTCATGCTCTATACGAGCGGGACTACCGGAAAGCCCAAGGGCATAGTCCATACGACTGGAGGGTATCTCGTAGGTGTTTATGCGACTATGAAATGGGTGTTCGACTTGAAGGAG